>JAAFGX010000120.1 GCA_010365115.1 Paludibacter sp. | reverse complement strand
TGCACAAACAATATAGTCCAATGTCGACCCTGCCTGCCGCAGGCAAGTATGTCTAATTGTACTATTTGTTTGAAAGCCTTCCGCAGGCGGAATTCGCAATCGGCATTAACAACAGTAGACATTTAAAACAGATTGGACTGTTTTAAATGTACAGTTGGTATAAAACATCACATCAAATTGACTGTCTGTACAATATACAACACATACGCAATTTCTTTATAAAGCAGGTCGACGGTTTCCATAGAACTGAAAAAAATATAAAACACACTCATTTACTGTGTTTAAAATCGGACTAAATCGGACAATCAACTTTTTTTTTGTAATTTTGCAGATTAATAATTGATTTCAAGCATTAAAAATGCGAATTTTAATTCAACGGGTAAGTGAAGCTTCAGTAGAAATTGACAATCAGATAAAATCGCACATTCAAACCGGACTGTTGGTTTTGGTTGGAATTGAGGACTCTGATGGCGATGAAGATTGTGAATGGCTTGCTAATAAGGTAGTTGGCTTGCGTATTTTTGACGATGAAAATGGCATAATGAATCGTTCGGTTCAGGATGTTGATGGAGAAATTTTAGTGGTGAGCCAGTTTACATTACATGCTCAAACAAAAAAAGGGAATCGCCCTTCATATCTCAAAGCCGCAAAACACGAAACCGCAATTCCACTTTACAATTATTTTTGCAGTTTATTGAATCAGAAAGTGAAAAAGGAAGTGAAAACCGGAACATTTGCAGCTGATATGAAAGTGGCTTTGGTTAATGATGGTCCGGTGACGATTTGGATAGATTCGAAGAATAAAGAATAAACACAGCCCCATAAATCCCCCAAGGGGGAATAAAAGAAAAACATAAATATATGAGAAAAGATAATAGCGATAATAATATTAAATCTCCGTTGTGGGTATTAAGTGGCTATGTCCCCAATTTTATTACTTCTCTCAATTTATTTTCAGGTTGTATAGGTGTTTTACTTGCTTTTCAAGGGAATTATCAAGGGGCATTTATTGCCATTATGATATCTGCAGTATTCGATTTTTTCGATGGTTTTGCAGCTCGCTTACTTAATGCTTATTCGCCTATGGGTAAGGAATTGGATTCGCTGGCCGATGTGGTGAGTTTTGGAGTTGTTCCAGGAGCAATTGTTTTTTCTTTACTTTCACAAATCGCAATTAATGAGTGGTTACCTTACCTGGCGTTTTTGATTCCTGTTTTTTCAGCTCTAAGATTGGCTAAATTCAATATTGACGAACGGCAATCGTCTTCGTTCATAGGACTTCCAACGCCGGCGAATGCTATTTTCTGGGGAGGCTTGGTTTATTCATTTTCCGGATTTTTAATTTCAAATAGCTGGTTATTAATATTGCTAACACTCATTTTTAGTTATTTGTTGGTTGCAGAGTTACCTATGTTCGCCTTGAAATTCAAAAACTTTGCATGGAAAAATAATCAAATACAATATTTATTTTTAATTGGTTGTGTTATTATTTTGGCATTTTTCCAATTGAATGCGTTTGCAATTCTTATTGGATGGTATATTTTATTGTCAATAGGAGTTTCTATTTTTAAAAAGAAACTGATTTAAGATTATATATTTTAATCGTAAATTTCAAAAATGTCCATCAACATAACAAATCTGACAAAAAAATACGGTGAGCAAACCGTACTCAATAATATCAATATCAGTATTGGTGAAGGGGAAGTGGTTGGTTTTTTGGGACCCAATGGTGCCGGAAAAACAACAACGATGAAGATATTGGCTGGAGCATTAGCTTATTCAAGCGGTTCGGCTAAAATATGCGGCATGGAAGTTTCCGAAAACCAACTGAAAACAACTGC
Source organism: Paludibacter sp. (assembly GCA_010365115.1). Classification (GTDB taxonomy): domain Bacteria; phylum Bacteroidota; class Bacteroidia; order Bacteroidales; family Paludibacteraceae; genus Paludibacter. Next base: position 9,801 of record JAAFGX010000120.1, on the reverse strand, counting down.
TTTGGTTGGATATTTACCCGAGCAAAACCCACAATATACCGAAATGTATGTAAAAGAATACCTGCTATTTGTAGCAGAAACATACAAATTAGGCAAAGACAAAGAACAACGAGTAAATGAATTGATTGATAAAGTGGGACTTCGATCAGAGTTTCATAAAAAAATAGGACAATTATCAAAAGGCTATCGGCAACGTGTGGGTTTGGCGCAAGCATTAATTCCAAATCCTAAAGTATTGATTTTGGATGAACCCACTACAGGACTTGATCCAAACCAACTGGAAGAAATTCGTAATCTGATTCGCGAAATTGGAAAAGATAAAACGGTATTGCTCAGTACGCATATTATGCAGGAAATAAAAGCGATATGTAATCGTGTAATTGTGATCAACAAAGGCGAAATTGTAGCCGATTATCCAGATATTTCTAAAATTAGCATTTTTGATGAAAATACTTTTCGGTTTGAAGTTGAATTTCTAAACGAAATAAATACTGTTGAACTTGAGAATTTAAATAATGTTGCGGGTGTAAATCGTTTGGAAAAAAATAGTTTTATCATTCTTGCAACTGCAGATGTTCGTGAAGATATATTTGATTTTGTTGTGAAAACGAATAATAAAATAATGATGATAAAACCAGTTGAACAAAGTATGGAAGAGGTATTCAGGAATTTGACAAATTAGAAATCTCAACTTCTCCAACGTTTAATAAAATATTAATGGAAGATAACTTCGACATACGAAACAATCAAAAAGGCGAAAAGGAATTTGAGAACGCTTTGCGACCACTCACATTTTCTGATTTTAGTGGACAAAACAAAATTGTAGAGAATCTAAAAATTTTCGTACAAGCAGCACGTATGCGTACCGAATCGCTCGACCATGTGTTGCTGCACGGACCTCCGGGACTCGGTAAAACAACGCTTTCGAATATCATTGCAAATGAGCTGAATGTGGGTTTTAAAATCACATCCGGTCCTGTGCTCGACAAACCAGGCGATTTGGCTGGCTTGCTCACTAGCTTGGAAACAAACGATGTACTTTTTATCGATGAAATTCATCGGCTGAGTCCAATTGTGGAAGAGTATTTATATTCGGCAATGGAAGATTATCGCATTGATATAATGATTGATAAGGGTCCAAGTGCTCGTTCTATTCAATTGGATTTGAATCCTTTTACATTGATTGGTGCCACCACTCGTAGCGGATTGTTAACAGCGCCTTTAAGGGCTCGTTTTGGAATTAATTGCCACTTTGAATATTATGACATTGAAGTAATTACCGGCATTATCAAACGTTCAGCTCGGTTGTTGAAAGTGAAAATTGATAATCAGGCGGCATTAGAAATTGGTGGTCGCAGTCGGGGAACACCCCGTATTGCAAACGCATTGCTTCGTCGTGTTCGCGATTTTGCCCAAGTGAAAGGAAATGGCAGCATTGATATAGAAATTGCCTGTTATGCTCTTGAAGCTTTGAATATTGACAAATACGGTTTGGACGAAATAGATAATAAAATTCTGAATACAATAATTGATAAATTTGGAGGTGGACCAGTTGGTTTAACAACTATTGCCACAGCTTTAGGCGAAGATGCCGGAACGATTGAGGAGGTTTACGAACCATTCTTGATTAAGGAAGGATTTATGAAGCGCACACCTCGTGGTCGTGAAGTAACTGAATTGGCTTACAAACATTTAGGGAAAGTGAAATTTGGAGAAACCGGAACACTTTTTTAAATCACTGAAAAACAGAGAAGGTTAAATTTTAAATCATTCAAATTGGAATTGATTATGGACGAATTTGTAACGATTAGATCTTTTAGCAGTTCTATGGATTTTGAGATGGTAAAATCATATCTTGAATCATACGAAATTGAATGTTTTGGGAGAGATGAAATTACTAACCGGGTTTATATTACTAATGTAAATGGTGGTGTGAAGCTGGAAGTGCGTAAAGAACAGGCAGAGGAAGCGATGAAACTATTATTTGACGCTGGATATTTAAAAGTCGAAGATTTTGAACCATCAACCGAAATGAAATGGATGGAAAAAGTATTGAACTTTTTTAGAAAGAAATAATTCATATTTTTTCACTAGAAAACTTCTTTAATAACGATTAGTAAAATATCAATACCATAACAATGGCAGAACAGATGAGAAAATTGGCGAAGGAAACCGCCATATATGGAATTAGCAGCATTTTGGGAAAATTCCTGAACTGGATGTTGGTTCCACTTTATACCTACGTACTGGAAAGTTCTGCCGAATATGGAGTTGTAACAAATCTTTATGCTTGGACTGCATTGCTTTTGGTGTTGCTAACATACGGTATGGAAACCGGATATTTCCGTTTTGCAAATAAAAACAGAGATGAAGCTGACAAAGTTTACAGTACTACATTGATTGCAGTAGGTTTTACATCGCTTATTTTTGGCATTTTATGTGTCATTTTTTCACGTAGTATTGGTGCTGTGATTGGTTATACCGAACATCACGAATATATTTCAATGCTAGGTGTGGTGGTGGCAATGGATGCCTTCGGATCCATACCTTTTGCATATTTACGGTACAAAAATCGTCCGATACAGTTTGCGAGTTTGAAAATGATTATGATTTTTACCAATATCATTTTCAATCTTTTCTTTTTGGTGGGTTGCCCGTGGTTAGCAGTTAAAGCGCCAGAATTTATCAATTGGTTCTATAATCCAAATTACGGCGTAGGTTATGTGTTTGTAGCAAATTTATTTTCCACATTGATAGTTACCTTGGCATTGATCCCAGAGATTTTTGTAGTGAAATTTGAATTTGACAAAGTGCTTCTAAAAAAGATGCTTCGTTATTCACTGCCACTTTTGGTTTTGGGAATAGCAGGAATTATGAATCAAACACTTGACAAAATACTTTTCCCATTCCTAATGACTGGAGATGCAGGTGCTGCTGAATTAGGAATCTATGGAGCTACTTCAAAAATTGCAATGGTGATGTTGATGTTTACACAAGCATTTAGATATGCATACGAGCCCTTTATTTTTGCTCAACACAAAGATAAAAACAGCTTGGAAGCCTATGCCGATGCCATGAAATTTTTTGTAATTTTTTCGTTACTTATTTTTCTTGGAATGGTTTTGTATCTTGATGTGTTTAAATATATCATACAACATGATTATTGGGCAGGACTAAACGTGGTACCTATAGTGTTGTTTTCATTTATCTTTCAGGGAGTGTTTTTTAACTTATCGCTTTGGTACAAACTAACCGATAAAACTATGTATGGTGCTTGGTTTTCTGTTTTAGGAACCATTATTATTGTGATAGGTAATATTATTCTGGTACCAATTTTAAGTTACACCGGTGCTGCATGGTCTGCATTTGCCTGTTATTTTGTCATCATGTTGGTCTCATATTATTATGGACAAAAACACATGCCAATAAAATATGACTTAAAAACAATCGGCTTGTATACTGTGGTTACATTAGTATTATATGGAATAAGTTTCTTTATAGAAACACCATACAAGTTTGTGAATGTGGGACTTAAATCGATTTTAATGCTTGCTTTTATAGCATTATTAGTTAAACATGATTTCCCGTTAAAAGTAGTTCCTGTTGTAAACCGTATTTTTAAAAAGCGATTTAAATGACAAATTTACATATAATTACTCCGGTAAAAGATTCGATAGAAACTACACTTCGAACAATTGACAGCATAATAAATTCAGTATCTTCAGTCGAATTTAATTATACCATTTATAATGATTTTAGCACAGATGAAGCAACGGAAAAGCTAATTGTGGCATCTCAGAAGTATAATTTTACTTTAATTAACCTGAAAGAACTAACCATTCATCCTTCTCCCAATTATTTGATGGTGCTTCAATTAGCTCAAAAAAAGGCAATTGCTGAAAATGCACATTTAATGATAATTGAATCGGATGTAATTGTTGAGAATGATACTATTCAAAAACTTTACGATTTTGCTGAATTATTAGATCATCCGGGAATAATAGCTTCAGTAACTAAAGATTTGAATGGAGATATAAATTTCCCATATCTGTATGCTAAAAAATTTAATGCAAGTGTGATTGAAACAAAAAAACGACTCAGTTTCTGTTGTACATTGCTGACTAATAAATTGTTGAATGCTTATAGTTTTGACGAATTGAATCCCGAAAAAATGTGGTTTGATATTTTTATTTCGCATAAATCGGTAGGGTTGGGTTTTAAAAATTATTTACTCACTTCGCTTCCTGTTTTACATCTTCCTCACAGCAGCCGGCCGTGGAAACTATTGAAATACAGCAATCCAATAAAATATTATTGGCGAAAAATAACGAAAGGATTAGATAAAATATAATGCCGGATTCTCAACATACAATTGTTAGCATTATTATACCGGCTTACAATGCCGAAAAGTACTTAGAAGAAACTGTTGCATCTGCAATGGCTTCAATTTATCCGTTTGTCGAAATCATTATTGTAAATGATGGTTCTACCGATAAAACTCAACAAATTATCGAGAAGATCACAACAGAAAATCCTCAAATAAAATCATTTATTCAATCAAATCAAGGCGTTTCGGTTGCACGAAATTTTGGAATATCAAAATCGAATGGAACTTATATATTACCTCTCGATGCTGATGATTTAATTTCAAAAGATTATATTAAAAAAGCTGTTGATGTATTTGAAAATAATGATAGTGTTAAACTTGTTTACGGAGAAGCCGAGCGGTTTGGCGAAAGAACAGGTAAATGGGAATTACCTGCTTTCGACATTAAATTATTAGCCAGAAGGAACATAATTTATATAAGTGCCATTTTCAAGAAAAGTGATTTTGAAAAATCATTGGGTTTTACTTCAGAAATTAAGGGTACAGAAGATTGGGATTTCTGGATTTCGATATTGAAAAGAGGTGGAGACGTGATACAAATTCCGGAAACATGTTTTTATTATCGAATTCATAAAGGTTCAAAACGCGAGAATGACAAAAAAAACAAAAAAAAGGATATCGATGTTTTGAACAAACGACACAAGGCATTTTACTATCGCCAGTTAGGAGGGAAGCTTCATTACAATCGATCGTGGTCAGTATTATTCAATAAATTTTCTAAAATTTTAGTGTCCGAAACGTTCAACGTAAATCGACAATTTCAACTTTTCGACGAAGTTGTATATGCAGCAAATGCAGACGTATCAATTAGGAATCTACATATTGAATTAGCAAATAAAACAACTGATGGGAAAGTGAGTTTTACTGAATTTGAAGAAAAATCTTTTCATTTTCCTTGTTTTCGTAAACACAACTCAATAGCAAGTAATCTTTTTCTAAACAATGAAAATCCTAAAAATGTAATCTATCTAGGTTTTTACGAAAAACAAATTTCATTTTTTAAGACAAAAAGTATTTTAGTGACATTAGAAAAAGTTCTATGAAAGCATCGTTAATAATTGCGGTTTATAAAAACATTACATTTCTCAAATCTATACTCGATTCTTTAAAATTTCAGACCGAAAAGGATTTTGAAATTATTATAGCTGAGGATGGCGAAAATACTGAAATGAAAAATTTCATAAACCAATATAATTTTGAACAAGATTTTCAGCATATTACCCAAAAGGACGAAGGATGGCGAAAAAATAAATGTTTAAATAAAGCTATACTCGCATCAAAAACCGATTGGTTGATTTTTATCGATGGTGATTGTATTCTGCATCACCGTTTTATAGAAATGCATCTGTTTTTAGCTGACGAGAAATCTATTTTGGCAGGTAAAAGAGTGAAACTTGATGATGAAACTTCGCAATTTGTTTTGAGTAGTGCAAACAATATTGCCAAACTTCAAAATAAATTGTTGATAAAAATGATATTTGGCAAAGGAAAAATCAAATTTATTGAGGAAGGTTTATTCATTTCACCTTTTGGAATTTTAGGTTTAATTCCACGAATTAGAAAGAACGATAAACTTGTTGGCAGCAACATGTCATTTTCCAAAAGTGCGATTAAAGCGATTAATGGTTTCGACGAAGACTATATTCTACCCGCTGTAGGCGAAGACTATGATTTAACATGGAGATTCGAGTTGGCTGGTTATAAGCATGTTTCGGTTAGAAGTATGGCCATTCAATATCATCTACATCACATTGAGAATTGGATAAATCAGGATGAAAATATGGAGATTTGCAGAAATAAAAAAAATCAAAATAGATTCGTTTGTAAAAATGGGCTGTTAAAAAATGATTGAATTTTTCATTGAAAATTAATAATTTTTTAAGAGTATTGCATTTTTGAAAATGATTGAAAATGAATTCGTTTTAAATAATCGAAATCGCAGATCACAGAAAATTAAAAAACAAGATTTAAAATGATTCATCCAGAAAAGCTTTATGGTATCGTGATTTGGTATTTTCCCTCGAAAAACCATATTGACAATATTAAAAGTTACGTTGATAACGTAAATAAATTAATTGTTGTCGATAATTCTGGAGAGAATAACTTTTCTTTGTTGTCAGATTATGATCAGTCGAAAATAATATACATTGAAAATAGCTTAAATCACGGAGTAGCAACTGCGCTTAATCAAGGCTGTAAAAAAGCAGTTGAATGTGGTGCGGAATGGGTTTTGACGGTTGATCAAGATAGCAACTTTCAAGACGATAATCTTTTTGAATTTATTGATAACGCAAATCAATATACTGATTTTGAAACTGTTGCAATTTTTACGCCTATTCATTTCGACTCAAGATATACAAATATAAAACCTGTTTTTGAAAACAAATATTTGAAAACAAATTATACAATGACTTCCGGTAACTTGCTTTCACTCAATAAATGGAAAGAAGTCGGTTTTTTTCTTGATGAATTGTTTATTGATTGGGTTGATGAAGAATTTTGTATTAGAATCTGTAAATTTAAACTGCAAATTGTTCAAATAAATGACATTTTGTTGAACCATTTTGTAGGCGATGGAATTGGAGAAGTTAAATTGTTTAAAGTAAAAAAGCATTTTGATTTATACCAACCAATCAGATTTTATTACATTACCCGTAATTTATTTATTATTTGCAAATTATATCCCACGGAAGCTAAACGTCTTAAAAAAAGATGGAAGCGATTAGTTCTAAAAACATTGAAGTACGACAATAATAATAAATTCCCAAAATTAATGTTTGTATTTAGAGGGTATATCGATTACTTATTTGGCAAAACAGGAGCATATATCATAAAATGAAAAAAAATAAAAACATTCAACCAGAAGTTTCAATAGCAATGTGTACTTATAATGGTGCACTTTTTTTACGCGAACAATTGGAAAGTATTATAAACCAAGACTATAAAAATATCACCGAAGTTGTTTGTGTTGATGATAATTCAAGGGATGATACATGGCAAATTTTAGAAGAATATGCTCAGAAATATCCAAAATTCAAAATAATTCAGAACAATTCAAATTTGGGTTTTACTAAAAACTTCGAAAAAGCATTTTCACTTACTACAAAACCTTTTATTGCAATTGCTGATCAGGACGACATTTGGTACAGTAGCAAAATCACTAAACTTATTGACAATATTGGAAGTAATTTGATGTCTTATTCCGACAACGAATATATTGATATTAATGGATATTCTCTAGGTAAGAAATTTTCAGATTATAGAAGGCTTTCAACTTGTACAAGTTGTTTGAATTTTACTTTATATAATGGAATATCAGGACATACAGCTATGATAAACAGAAATTTGTTGAAATACGCTTTCCCTTTTTCTACTGTAATTCCTTATGATTATTGGTTAGCATTTCATGCAACTCAACACGGCGTTATTCCTTATGTAAATGAGCCATTAGTTGGTTATCGTCAGCATGAAACCAATGCATTAGGTGCCGTTGGTGTGAGTAAAAGTAAAAAGAAGGATAGTGTTTCAAGAAAAATTACTCACGAAATGATTCTTAATTTTATTACTGCTTTAGACGAAAGATTAGTGTACGAAAAACAAGTACTTCAAAAATTGGCAGTAACTTATGTTGATTTATCTTTAAAATCAAGAATAAAAAGAGTTGCATTGTTTTGGCAGAATAAAGAAGCTTTGCTATTTTTCAAAAAAAGAAATGAATTTAGAAAGGCGTTTTATTGTTTAAAAATGCTTTGGCAAATACGATAAAATGAATCAATATCATTCAATATAAAATAAGATAACAAAGTAGAAATTTCACATTTAATTTTTTCCCACAAATTTTCTATCACCTCAATTAATTATAATTATAAAATGAACTTTCGAAAATGAATAATTACGTAAAATCAGCAATTAACTACATCAACCTTTTTTCAGCACTCGTTTTAACTGCTTCAACAATCTTCACTTTCTCTATTTTTATGCGTGTTGGATTGTTTGTTTTTTTTATTAGCTATATTATTGAAGTATTTTTAGAGAAAAAATGGGTCGGATTTAAGTTAGATAAAAAGAGAATCTATTTTCTAATAATGCTAATTTTCTTTTTGTTAGCTCCTCTAAGTATCTTATTTGATGATAGTCCAATATACTTTAAATTTTTATTTGAAAGAAGGTTAGCATTATTAGGCTTTTCAATAATTGGATTATTTGGATTGAATGAAAAATACAATATTAAGTATTTCTTTCAAACTGTCATTTTGATTTCTTTAATAGCAGTATCGTATTTATTATTTTGGAAAGTAGGGATTTATGAGTTTGTGTCTAATCCCAATCGGGCTGAAATATTTAATTTAGCAAGAATTCAATATATTCACGGTCACATGATGTTTAATTTTTATCTAAACATTTCATTGATTGGTATTTGGTATGTATTTTCAAATTATTGGAATAAAATATCACCATTTAAATTTGCACTTTATTCTTCAATTGTTTTGCTCTTCATTTATATTCTTTTTATTTCAGAAGGGCGAACAGGATTCACAGAAGCAACCTTGTTAATCGTGAGTTTTGTATTTATTCAAATATGGAAAAAGAAACGAAAATTCGCAATTGGTTTAGTCCTGATCATCCCAGTAATTCTATTTGGATTATTTAGTCACCACAAAAGGATGTCACAGAAAGAGTTACAAACCGAACCTCGTATATTTCTTTGGCAAAGTGCAATGTCTCTTATAAAAGAAAAGCCTGTATTTGGTTTTGGAATTAGTAATGCACAAGAAGAATTTGACATCGAAAGAACGAAATTTCAAACTGAAGAGTTTCGGATATGGTCCAGTGATCAGAAACATTTAGACAGTCACAACCAATTTCTTCAAACCACGCTTGAATTCGGATTATTTGGATTGATATTGCTAATAATCATTTATGTTTTCCCTATATTTATTGTCGAACGAAAAAAACTACTTTTGACATTAATGATTGTGGGATTATGTTTATATCATTCAATTTTTGATATGTTTTTGACTGGACAGTTTGGTCTAATTTTTTGCATATTGATTTCATTGCTTATACTCTCAAAGGATACTACTTTGAATGCTGTAAAAATGGAACAGATTGAAGATTAAAGCAGTATTTTTAGTATAAAAAAGTGCAACATTATTGAAGTGATTCACTCAATAATATTGCACTTTTATTTAATCAAGCAGCCTTTCGGTTGCAAGCACATAAGTAATTGAAAAAAAATATTGATATGTTATACCAACTGTACATTTAAAACGGTCCAATCTGTTTTAAATGTCTACTGTTGTTAATGCCGATCGAGTACTTCGAGATTCCGCTTGCGGAAGGCATGTCGTTTAATCCCGTTACACGTGATGTTTCATTAGACGAACTTGCCTGCGGCAGGCAGGGTCGACATT
>JAAFGX010000119.1 GCA_010365115.1 Paludibacter sp. | reverse complement strand
TAAATCTGGAAAGAAATTTGACGCCTTCATCGTTATGAATGAAAATGGAGAAACGTCATTTGTGTTTCCACAAAAGAAAAAAAGGAGATAAAGTCATTGATTAATTTCTGTTTATTTTTAGCAAAATGTAACTATGAGTGAATGCTATAATTCACTAAAAAATGGGAGATAAATTACGTGAGTACCAACTCACATTGTAAAAAGGAAGGCTATAAACTGGATAGGGCTGGAATGCAGTGGAGCGTAGGAACGGAGCATAACGAAATGAAGCTTTATCCTGGTTATTAAAGCCTGACCGAACGCAAGGAATGAACGAGTGAAGCTGAGGAACGGAACAGCGTAAAAAAACAGCTTCTTATTTTTAAGAGGCTGTTTTTTTATTGGCTGTGAAGTGCCTACGCAAGGTAGGGATGCCGAAAAACAAATTTTGTTTACACCTTACTGTTGAAAGTATACCGACTGGAGCAGCCGAACATAGCAGAGAGAATGACTGGAGTGAGACGAATTTCATGATATTACTAATTTTTTCATCAATAAAGTACATATATTTATTTATATATTCCTTCGACAAGTGATAGAATTGAGCGGCGAAATTATTGTAAATTAACAATCAAAATTCTTAATGAATTTAATGCTTTATTTAAAATTGTTTTGAAAATATCTTTTTCATCTAAATTTTCAAACCCTAAAATTCCAATATTTTTTTTGTAATCCGAGTTTTTGCGATGTGCGGAACCTGTAGATCTTAATTTTTGTAATGTTTTAAAAAATGAAATAATTTTTTCATAATCTTTGAATTGTTTTTTCTCCAGGAATATCTCCATTTTTTCTATTGATCTCAACTCTTTTTGTTCTGATTCCAAAAAAGTATTAATGGATTTAATATTCAAATAATCAATCAAAACCTTACATAAATTCAGAATAAGTATGTCTAATTCACTCGATTCATTTTTTAAAGGAAGTCTGATTGTTTTAAAGCAATGAATATCATTTTCATCAAATTCAGAATATAAATTAAAACCGAACTTTTGTCGCCATAATTTATTTAATCGATTGTACTCATTTTTGAACTTTAAATCTTCTATTTCTGGATCAGAATAAGCTGATAAAAAGTCTATGCTAAATCTCCGTTTATTGATTTCTGATTGTGGTTCAATATTAAAACTTTTCCAATACAATTGTTCAAGATTAGGAAGAGTTCTTAAATCTCCAAGATAGACTACAATAAAATCATAATTGTTATTGTCTAGATACAATCTCCAAGAACCTTTTAAATTTAGCGAACCATCTTCGATATTATATAAACTGGAGTTGTTATAATACTTTGATAAAACTTCTCTTTTAAAAAATATTGGAGTATAAAATCCATATCGTGATTTTTCAAACTCACTTTTATTACAATTTTCATAAATAAACTGACCATCATCAGTATTTACATCAACTATAAAGTCTTCACAATTTTCTGAATTTAATCTAACATAATCTGTTTGGATATTTTGGCTTTTATAACCGTAAAGAATGGCTTTTCCTAAAAGTCTGGAATCTGACATATATTTATCAGTAGTAGAATACTCTTGGAAATTAATATTAAAGATATATAGAGGTCTACACTCATCAATCAGTATATTTTCATTTAGATTTTGCTCTTTTAAGGTTTTAGTTGATTCTCTAAAATAATCCATCTGAAATCCAAGTACCATTTTTTTGGCAAAGAGAAATTGTCGTAAAAAATGTGTTTTGATTTTAAATTCAATGTAACCTTCTTTACTAATAATTTTAGCTACTTCATTTTGTTCAGATGTAATATCAACGCTGATATAGGTTTTTGTTTTTGTATCAAAATAAAGATTAAAAAATTGTAAAAATTCATCAATCAATTCATATTTTGTTGGGTATATATTATTGAAAAATTGTTGATATACCAATGGCTCATATTGTGATTCTATTCCCCATCTGTAGTATTTTGGTTCTTCCCCTGATTCGTGAAAATTAGCAGGTTTTAAATGTGTGATATTTAACCCCCAAGTAGGATGTTCTACAAATTCAGAGATTAAATTTTTAGGAAATAAAACACAATGCATATACTCTCGAAAACCATAGTCTTCCCAGTCTTTGTAAACTGTTGTCCAAGTCGATTTTCGTTTATCTGATTTTATCCAATTTACAGTATCCTTAAAGTAAAAATCTAGCATTATGTTTTATTTTTATAATTTTGAATTTCTTTTTTGATAGATACAATATTAGAATTAATCCTTCATTTTTTCTTGAATTAATTTCTAATATTGATCCAGTGCTTTTTTTTACAGGTAAAATCTATTAATAGTTACAAATCTATTTCTATATTTCTCTCTAGATCATTCCATTTCATATGACTTTCTGGAATATGTTCATCTGCTGACCGCTTCAATTTAATGTTATAGCATAGCGTCAAATCATTTGCTTTTAAGTATTGTAACAAAATGTTTTTTCTTATTTTAAGTGTATAGCCTTCAGATAATGGTTTATATCTTCTCCAATCTGAGCCTTTAGCATAAGAATTAATCCATTTAAATGCTTTCAAAGAGTAGTTATCTTGGTTTTGTAAAATATTCAAAAGTTTCTTTTCTTCTATACCTAATTTTGAAAAGGTATCTGAGAATATGATAGCATCTCCTAAATCAGGTTCTCCTCTATAATTGTTATATGAAATCTGAATTAAAGGAATTATTTGCTTAATTGGAAACGAAGAAGGTTTATATTCGACTTTTGGTACTTCATAAGCATACTGATTTTCCAATTGAATGAAAGGCAGAGGATCCAGTTCTGATAATTCAAAATTTCGTTTTTTCAAAAAAGCTCTTATTTCAAAATAACAAGTACCATTAAGTTCTTTATATTTATTTTTTCGTTGGTTCCCATATTCGGCTAACGTAATATAATCTTCTTCACGTAGAAAGAAATCTTTAGTTAAAGTATCAAAATCATTAAAACTTAAAAAATCTTTTTTAGTGATGTTTTCAGGTATCCAATTAATAAAATCAGGACGAGTTATAATGGAATATAAAAGCTTAGAAGGATCATAGATTCTAAATTTTGTTTTAATTTTTTCAACGAAAGCTATCTTAAATTTATTTCGCTTAATTTGTGAATGAAAGATTTTGTTCAGACTGCTTTTCACCTCATCGTAATAAGGGGATTGAATTTCAATTGTATCAAAGTTACTATTAATATTGTATTCTTGATGTACAGCTCCTTCTTTTTCTACATCATAGTCCCCCCAACCTTTGATAAGAATATCATTAAATACAATATCGTAAATTGAAATATCATCATCATCATTTTCATAAACTTCTTCAAATAATTCACACTGAAAAAAAGAATATAAAAATTTTGTTTTTTTACTTATGGGCTTTAATAAAATATTTTCAAAAATTATTGGACTTGCTGTATTTAAAGTTCTCAATCTCCTTATTTCATCAGCTGTTAAAAATGAACTATCAAATTGATTTATTAATTGAAGTAATTCTTTTGATGTCTCTAAAATATTAAAATGCTCTTTTTTTAATAGATTCATCAATTCATTTTTAAATTGAATCAGTAATGAAGGGTTTTTCAAAGCAATTGCCTGTAGGACGATAATACTATATTCTACCTCATTATCATTCCCTTTTTTGATGCCAAAATTTATAAATGATTGTATGTGAGTAGTATTTTTTTCAATTAAATCAAAAGCAGATTGCAAAGCAAGTTCTCTAATTTTTATAGCAGGATAATTAAAGAGCCAAACTAAATGTTGTATTACAATCTCTGGAAAATTATATATCTCAGAATGTTTAGCGATAAACTCGTATTTATTATCTTTGGTAGTAAGACCCAAAGCTAATTCACAGTTATACTGCAAATTTGCCTCATAATACATTTCTACAGCTCCATCATCAAAATATTCTTTATATTTTAAGAGCTTGTCTAATGAGTTAGTTAAATCTCCATTATATTTGCCTTTTTGAGTAAAATAGCTTTTTAAAAGAAACTTTTTGCCAAACTCTTTGTCTATCTTCAGTATAGTTTCGATAATATCAAAATCTAATTTATCGGGATCATCATTTCGCTGAAATAATGAACTATCAAATTCAAATTGTGAGGCTAATAAAACGATATCTTTTGCTTTTTGAGGATCTATAGATATTAATCTATTTGCTATTTTTAATAATGAAGATGATCTAGTTTTGTCTTTTGCCCATTTTACAATGAACTTGAGTAAATTTTCAATACTCATTATTGAACATTGATCAACCAGACTCAGAACTTCTTTATCTGATAAAATTCTATAAAAAAGATTATCACTTCTCCAATTAATGTTATGCAGAATACTTTCAAGCCATTGCTCCATATCTACTTTTTCGTTTACATAAGTAGAAAGAATTTTATTTGAAAATAAATTATTGACTTTTTCAATAAATGCACCGAAGAATTTTTTAATTTCGCTGAGGTTTATAGGAATGTCAGAATTAAAATTTACTATCTTGTTTTTTAAATTAAGATATTTTCTAATGATTTTATATTTATTTGCATCTAAAATCAATTTGTTTTCAGCGGAGGCCTCATCGTAAAAACTTTCAAATATTTTTTTTGCTGATTTATATTCCTTTCTGAGTGATTGGTTTCTTTCGTTTTGAGATTGGAATGTAAATTGCTTCTGTATGTATTTTTCAAATTCTTCAAAATTATCCTCAAAGAGTTGAATTAATTCTTCGAATTGTAATTTATCGTGACGTATAATAAACTTATCTTTCTGAACACTCTGCTCGTTTAGAACTGTGCTAATAATGTTATTGTCAGTAATAATTTCAGGATTTGGTATTGAATAAAGAGTGTAATTAATACCATTTTCAGTAAGTATTTTAGAAAATTTGCTTAACTCCTTTTTATCTTCAAGTTCAATTAATGTATTGAATTTAACGATGTCCAAAATTTCTCCAATAATTTTAATATTTTTAAAATGAATTGCTCTCAGTAATAATTTTTGAGCAAGATATAGAAAATGTCCTTCACTACTTCCAGCATTTTTCCATCTAGAAAGCGTTTTTATTATAGCAAGATATAGTTCTAAATCCTCGTTAGAACAAATTTCTATCAAGGGAGTAATTACTCTGCTAATAGTTTCATCTCTACTTATATTTGACTCTTCTGTTTGCATTAATTGAAAGGCAAGTTGAGGGTATTTTTCAGATGTAAAAGATATTAGGTCGCTTAAACATATATGGCGCATTCTTCCATTGCCAGCTCTGCCTAATATGTCTTGGATATGAAATACTTCAGAAAGTCTTTTTAAAGTATTATCAGGGTCAATTTGGTGGATAAATTCCAATGGTTCAACAATATTGGATGCTTGATAATCTTTACGATGACCAACCCCAAATGAGATTTCTATGAGTTGATTGTAAATTCTTTGAAAGTCTTCTTTAAAACGACATTTACCATAGATTTCCGAAATTTCGGCTAAATTAGAAGTAAGAGTAACTGTATCTTGTTCTAATCTTGCAGTTTCCTCAGCGTGATTAATAATTTTATGTATTAATTCAGAAAGATTATTGTGTTTGCTATTATATAGTTCATTAGCAATAGTTAATCCAACAGAATAATGCCTAAAACCATCTCCGCTCACATCAAGCTTAATCCAATAATCTATTAATTCTTCTAGCTTATCTCTAGAAAGTAATTGGGTAGAAAGATTAAATATGTTTTTAAATAAATGTTTGATACTATCAGTAATAAATGAACTGTCTGTATCCATATCAAACAGTCCACGAGCTCTAGTTCTAAATTCTTTTTCCCTTTTTATGTACAAACTTTCAATACTACTTTTAAGCTGTGTTGTAATTTCCTCTTCTTCTAAATTATTATTTCTACTCTTGTACCATAAATCAGATAGATTAAAAATTGATTCGTAAATATCTTCTGCTGGACTTGATAAAAAGGAGTTTTTTAAAATTAATGTACTCACTAATTCCGGTTGAAAAAACCAAATAGATTTTAAATTATCATATAAATTGATGATTTCTTTTCGCAATGCATATGTCATTCCTTCTTTATCTACTACTTTTTCAAATAGTTGAGGTTCTGTAATAGTCCTTTTTGGAAATAAAGCTTTAATTTCTTCATTGTCTAAAAAATTGGAACAAAAAGAAATATGTTTAAAATATGTTTTGTCCGAAACATTTTCAAAATCAATTTCCGTTATGATTTTAATAGCTGATTTTTTTTCTGTAGGAGTAGGTAATAGCAATTTTATTAATGCTATTTGAATTTTTGGAAGTAACTTCTGATCTTCTTTAAATGTCTTCGCTAGCTGAAAAAGTTTATTGTATTGTTTACAATCAGCCAAGAAATCGATAATGTCAATCTTTATTTTTAGGTTAATCTTATCATTTTGTTGATTGGAATGACTATTTCTTAGATAACTTTTTCGGTGTTCATTTGAATCCTCCCATTTGATACTATCGATTTCTTCGAATAAGTTTATAATGTTATCAAATAGTAGTGCTTCTGCTTTCATTTCAAGGGTAATGTTTTCACTATTTCTATTCTTTAATGATTTAGAAAGTCCTTGATTAATTACGTTTTGAGGCAATAAATTTCCAGTTTTTTGATAATACTTACCTAAATAGAAACAGAAATATTCTTTGTTGGTTAATACAAAATCGCCATCCCAAATAGTTCGTAAGCTATTTGCATTTTCTCCGACATTTAATAACAGAAGCGAAAAATTAATATCAGTACCACTTAAGTTCCATTTTAATCTTTCAAATTGATCCTTTAAGAAAGCAATCCTGATAAAATCAGATAGTGAAGTTTTTTCTATGGTTGCTTTAATGGCAATTTCAAGGTTTTCTTTTATCTCTTCAAGTGACCTAAAACTTCTCCAAGCAGATTTTAGCCATTCTAATTTTGTTGTCGAAATTATTTTATTGTATTCTCCGATTTCATATAAGTGAGAAAAGTAGTTTCTGTAAGCCTCATCTGCAAAAGGATTTTGTTCATAAAATGAAACCAAAGCTTTATTAAATATATCTTTTAATCCTACAGTTTTTAATATAATAAACTCACGAAAGCTATTATGAAATATAGAATATGATCTTCCGTCTATTTGTCTTAGTAAATGAGAATATTTATTAATAATAGTTTCAATTTCTGTAATATTCCTCTCTTCTCCTGCCAATTTTAAAATCTGTTGTATTGTTTCGTTGGATGTATTTTCCTTTCTGTAAGCCAATACTGCTAAAACCCACTTTGCAAATGTATCATTCTCTATTTTTTGAAATAAATATTCGTGATATGAACTAATTTTTCCATCAACAAGGATTGGTAAATCTTCTAAGGTTTTTTCATAATCTTTCTGTTCTATTTTTGCGAGAATTTCAGATATATAATGAAGGTAAATAGGAATTCCTCCAGATAATCTTTCAATACTATCAAGATTATCACTTATATAAACTCCTTTATTCTCTAAATATTGTTTTATTTCGGATTGAATAAAGGGAGAAACTTTAATGTGTCTTCTTGAATCAGAATCTATTTGAAGTTTTACAGATGGTGATAAAACGGCATCATATTGGGAACTTAAGATAAAGTATATATTTTCAGGTAAATTACCTTTGATATAATTAAGTAAAGACATTTCTCCGAGGTTAGTATCCCGATGTACATGGTCTAATCCATCAATAATAAATATAATTTTCTTTTTTAGCGTACTTAATTTTTCGATGTAGGATTTTAATTTCTCTTCATATCGCTCAGAATATCTACTAGGAAAATCAACTTCTGGAAAATTCTTTTCAATAGTTATACATAAGGATTTTAAGAAATAATATGATTTATGTCTAAATTCACCAAAATCATTTTTTGTATCAGGTATAAAGCAATAATAGGCTAGTGATATAGTAGGGTTGTTTTCCTTAAATTTTGTTAGAGCAGTAGATTTACCAATACCAGGAAGTCCTTCTATAAAAATATATCCTCCTTCTAATTCCGTTAAACCTTTTTCAAGTTGTTCAAAAAAAAGTTGATTTGGAACATAGTATTCTTCATCAACAACTTTAAAATAATGCGATAATTTATCTTCAAATCTATCAGAAATACCAATCTCTTGTAATACCAAATCTTTGGTAATGCTCTCTCCTGAGATACTCCATTTTACTGAAGTATTTAAAAGCTTTTCAAATAAATTTGTTTCAATTCCAAGAGCTTCCAATTTGAACTTAAGAGCATTTTGAATCTGATCTGTTGGTTCCTGATTAAATTTAAACTCCAGATTTTTAATAAACTCATTAAACGAATCTTCATCTAACGAACATTCTTGTCTTATTTTTTCTATTGTATCTTTATAATCCTTATAATTAGGCAAAAAATCATATCTGAGATCCGATTGCTTTAAAAGATCGAAGAATTGTGTGATTATTTCCAAGAGCCCATGATTTACTCCTTGACTTGGACGTTTTTGATTACTCCCTTTTTTAGTTGTGTAAAGCGATATTGAAAAATTTCCACTATTTTTCTTTGCACTTAAGTATCCTTCTGCTAATAGCTTAAATAAAGACTTCTTAATTGTTTTTCCATCTGTATTCACCTCAGAGTTAAGTAAGCCAAAAAGTGAATATGTTTTATCTTCATCCTCGGACCATTTAACTTGATAATAATCTATTTTGTCTTCTCGATAGATAATTATGTCATCAATATGATGTCCTTTATCATAATTTTCCAACCTGATTTCGCGTATATCTGAATTGAAAAATAAGCACTCAATAATTTTAAGTGCTGCGATGTTGTTCTGGTAATAAAATCCTGCTTGTGAATATGATCCTTCCATTAATTTTTTCTTAACTGCATCTAATAATGCAAATTATAATTTCGTAAATCTTTCTTTTAGTTCTTTCAATCTTTCAATCAATTTATCAAACTCCAAAGTCTCTCCATAAATCATAAACTCCTGCATAGCTTGATAATCTTTTTTCCAGAGTTCGATGATTTGAGGAGGTGGTATAAAGTTTATCGTTTTTGGTGTATGATAGTCATAAGATATACCTCGAACTGGACTGTATTTGCTTCTATGCTGAACGAGTGTTTCGAAAAGTTCTTTGTCTTTTATTGCTTCTTGACCATACTGATGATCCATTAGTTTTTCTATATCGTATAAATGTCTTGACAAACGAAGATGTCTAATGTTTTCAATTGGTTTTAAGAATTCTTCGTGTAGCAACATTATTTTTTCTAGGAATGTTTTTGTTGGTAGTACTACGACAACTTCAAAAGGTGGTATCGTAAATGATTGCTCTGGATACATTTGTCCAATGATGGAATGTATTGTTTTTTGTTCGTTGGGTTCTAACAATGCTCTAGCACCTAATTCAATTATAACACGTTGCGGTATATATTCGCCTTCTTGAACAACTGATTTGTATTCTAGTTCAATACGATGGGGATCACTCGTATCATCAATGTTTTCGTCTGTAATTATTTTATAGCTTGTTTGCTTTACTCCAAGTTGCTCGAGTTGTATTATTAATTCCTCTATGAAAGCTCCTATAATAAACTGCCCAGAAGCTTTGCGTAATTTTTTAATTTGAGTGTTGGATAATTCTCCTTTAAATCCTAATAAAGTTCTATCAATTGATAGGTCAATATCTTCAGAAAAACGCTCAATTAAATTGTAAGCTTTGCTTAATGAAGTACCTCCTTTAAAAACTAAATAGGGAGCATATTTTGAAGAAAATATTGCTTTTAAGGTAATGGTTACCCACCAATCCTTTTCTATCGCATCTGTTTGTAGTCCCGTTTGATTGTTTACTTGATTTAAGATTTCAAGTTGTCTTTTTTCTGTAAGTTTTAGCCACTCGTTCATTCTATTCTTCGTTTATTAATTCTAATATTATATTTCTAATCCAAGTAGGTGCTGTTACACTATCTTCTTTGACACTTTCTATAGTCATTTGAAGTAATACCTTTTTAATTTTTTGTTTTGCATCTTTATCAAGATTTTCTTTTCCTAATTCTTTAAGCCCTTGAATTACTACATTCAGTTTTTTGTCTTTTACGGTTAAATTTTTTGGAGCTGTCTTTTTAAAAGTAATAGTTCTTTTCCCGATTTTAATTTTTCTTGCTGCTCCATCCGTTAAATAGACAACATTCATAGGTACTTGCGTAGACAACCCTAATTGTTGTAATGCTTGGACTCCTGTAGAGATGATTCTAGTTTTATCTCTTTTGGCAATAGCCAATGCAATTTCTTCGGTAGAAGGGAATAGGGTTCCTAGTATTTTGTCTTTTTTTGGGTATAAATAAATGCCGTGTGCCAATCGGATTAAGGTTTCTTTTTTTTCTAATCGTAAAAGCACTTTCTTGACATTTTCAGCTGTGCCAAATTCTATAAAGTCTGCTGTAAAAAGAATAGTTCCTTTTTTTAAGGTCTTTATTTTTTCTTCTATTTGATTATGGATAGATTGTGACTTCATTTCTAGATTATGTTTGTCCCAAATTTAGTAAAAAAATGGGACAAAAAACAGCTGATTATGGTTAAATAATTTATATCCATTAGTCCATATATTTGTTAAATCGGTATGTCTATTTGTATATGCTTCATGATAAAAATAGCTTTTAATCTTTACTCTCCTGCACTAAATGTTGTAAATCAGGATCATTTTTGATACGATCCAATTCACTTTCGATAATTAAAACAATATTCCGTTTTATCTGTTTGTAATTAGCCTCAATTTCGGCTTTCATTTGATCTTCACCATTTTCATCAACGAAAGATAAGATAACAGGTATCTTTTTATATCCCTTAGTTTCTGAAGCTACTTTTTCATTATCTACAACAATTTCAGAATGGAAAATTTTCTGTTCAATGCGTTCATCAAAGTTATCTGCAACAGCTCCTACAAAGATTCCTTGCGTAAGTGTAGAGATTTTAGAGGCTGGAATCAGGCTGTCTAATTGGGTGGATATTGAAGTTGATTTATCGTTTCGATTAATAGTGAGACTCTGACGTTTCTGCAATACTTTCCCAAACCGTTCAGATAAGCTTTTGGCTGTTTCTCCCACAACCTGTCCGCTAAAGATATTCCCCACAGTATTTTGGATAACTTTACTTTCTTTGTCTCCATAATCACGTGTCAGTTGCGAATAGTCTTGAAATCCCAAACAGACCGCTACTTTATTACTTCTGGCTGTGGCTATCAAATTATCAAGTCCTCTGAAGTAAATTGTTGGTAACTCATCAATGATCACGGAGCTTTTTAATTTTCCTTTTTTGTTAATTAGCTTTATGATTCTCGAATTGTACAAACCCAATGCCGCCGAATAAATATTCTGACGATCAGGATTATTTCCAACACAAAGAATTTTGGGTGCATCTGGATTATTAATATCTAACGAAAAATCATCTCCAGTCATGACCCAATAGAGTTGAGGTGAAATCATTCGAGACAAAGGAATTTTTGCGGAAGCGATTTGTCCTTGTAACTGATCTTGTGCACCACCTTGCCAAGCATCCATAAACGGCGATAGATAGTTTTCGAGATCAGGGTGGGAAGTAAGGATGGTAAATACATCAACATATTTCTTGTTCAATAATTCAATAGCATGCGGAAAAGTACAGTACTTTCCATTATCATAAATTTTC
>JAAFGX010000118.1 GCA_010365115.1 Paludibacter sp. | reverse complement strand
ACATGAAGCACCTGAATTTGTAGCAATAAATTAAAAAAAATATCTCTCAAAACATGCACCAACACTTGTTTTATTGAAGTAAAATCCGCTAAAACAGAAGATGCCACCGAACAAGTTGTGGCAAGTACCAAAGCATATACCTGCCCAATGCATCCGGAAATCGGAAGTGACAATGCAGGAGATGTTTGTTCTATATGTGGAATGGATTTAGTAGAAAACAATGCTATGATGTCTGATTCAACACAAATGCATATGTCGATGGACAGTGTGAAGTAATCTGGAATTTTATTCAACCCTGACAGTGGATGAAGTCCCTGTCAGCGGTTGATATGATTTCGAAAGTAAATTATTAGAAAAAGTATTTAAAAGCTAAATAAAATGTTAGACAAACTAATAAAATTCTTTCTCGATAATAAAATGATGACGATGATTTTACTCGTCGTATTCATTTTACTTGGGACTGTATATGCGCCTTTCAACTGGCATACGGGCTTATTACCTCGCGATCCGGTGTCGGTGGATGCAATTCCGGATATTGGCGACAATCAACAGATTGTGGCAACCGAATGGATGGGGCGCTCGCCAAAAGATATCGAAGATCAAATCAGTTATCCGCTTACCACTTCTTTGTTGGGCATTCCGGGCGTGAAGACTATTCGTAGTACTTCCATGTTTGGTATGTCGTTTATCTATATCATTTTCGATGATGAAATTGAGTTTTACTGGAGTCGCTCGCGTATTCTGGAAAAGCTGAATTCATTGCCTTCGGGAACATTGCCTCAGGGAGTTCAACCAACTTTAGGGCCGGATGCTACTGCACTTGGTCAAATATTTTGGTACACGCTGGAAGGTCGCGATCCAAAAACCGGTAAACCTACAGGAGGTTGGGATCCGCAAGAACTCCGTACAATTCAAGATTATTACGTAAAATACAGTCTGTCGGCTTCAAAAGGAGTTTCGGAAGTGGCTTCTATTGGTGGTTTTGTAAAAGAATATCAGGTAGATATTGATCCGAATGCCATGAAATCGTTTGGTGTTTCGGTAATGGATATAATGCAGGCGGTGAAGAAAAGCAACCTCGATATTGGTGCAGAAACCATTGAACTGAATAAAGTTGAATACGTAATTCGGGGATTAGGATACATAAAAAATCTTGATGATTTGCGTGATGCTGTAGTGGCGGTGCGAAATAATGTGCCGGTGCGGGTGAGCGATGTTGCCAACGTTAGTTTCGGACCGGCTACCCGTCGTGGTGGGTTGGACAAAGATGGAGTGGAAGCTGTTGGTGCAGTTGTTGTTGCCCGTTACGGATCTAATCCAATGGATGTTATTAATAATGTAAAAGAGAAAATTAAAGAAATTGCTCCCGGGCTTCCCCAAAAAACACTGGCGGATGGTACAGTTTCAAAAGTTACGGTGGTGCCGTTTTACGACCGCACGGGTTTGATAAAGGAAACCATTGGTACATTGGAATCCGCATTGACAGATGAAATTATTATTTCTATTATTGTCATTATCTTTTTGGTGCTGAATCTTCGTGCGTCTATATTGATTTCCGTTTTATTGCCTGTGGGTGTTTTGATGACATTTATAGTCATGAAATGGGTGGGAGTAGAAGCGAATATCGTAGCACTTTCAGGTATTGCCATTGCCATTGGAGTTATGGTGGATGTGGGCATCGTATTTGTCGAGAATATTATCCGGCATTTAGATATGCCAGAGAATAAAGATGCAAAAGGCAAAAACCTAACCAGTGTTATTTTTACTGCCACAACCGAGGTTTCGGGTGCAATAACTACTGCGTTGGCAACAACTGTTGTGAGTTTTCTCCCTGTTTTCGCCATGCAAGCAGCCGAAGGGAAACTTTTCCGACCATTGGCATTTACCAAAACATTTGCTTTGCTAGCGTCTTTCGTACTCGGGATTATTATTCTCCCGACCTTAGCCAATATTTTATTTTCGGTAAAATTCGATAAAAAACGAATCATTCGAATTTTCAACACAATTCTCATTGCAGCAGGAATTATATTTGCCATAGCTTGGAAACAAATTCCTGCATTGGCGTTGGTATTGATTGGGTTGAATAACCTATTTCAACACCGTTGGCCAGAAAAAAGGAAGGAAATGCCGAATTATATCAATATCGGAATTACTTTGGTAGTGGCGCTTTGGTACTTGTCTATCGCATGGTTGCCTCTTGGTGCTTCGAATTCCATAATCATAAATTACATTTTCGTTGCATTATTGATTGCGCTGATATTGGGTGCATTGTTATTAATCGTTCATTTTTATGTTCCAATACTTCGTTGGGCATTAAAAAATAAATGGACATTTATGACCTTGCCGATAGTGACAATCCTTTTTGGATTATTATCGTGGCAAGGCGCAAACGGTTTGTTTGGATTTATGCCCAATGCGGTTAAAAACACTTCCGTTTGGCAATCGTTTAGCCATACTTTCCCGGGAATGGGGAATGAATTTATGCCGTCATTGGACGAAGGCTCATTCTTGTTAATGCCCACCAGTATGCCGCACAGCGGTATTGAGAAAAATCAGGAATACGTGGAACTGTTGGATAAACGCTTGTCATCTATTCCGGAAGTGGATTTAGCGGTTGGGAAATGGGGGCGAATCAATTCGGCACTCGATCCGGCTCCTGTTCAAATGTTCGAAAACACCATCAATTATGTTTCTGAATATATATTGGATGAAGATGGTCAGCGCAGGAAATTTAAAGTGAACCGTGATGGCGATTTTATGTTGGCAAATGGCGAAACTTACAATATAAAAAAGGATGGTTATCGTAAAATGAAAACCGAGGAATTGATTCCAGCTTCGAATGGTGATAATTTCCGTCAGTGGCGACCTGAAATTAAATCACCCGACGATATTTGGGACGAAATAGTGAAGGTAACGAATATTCCCGGATTGACTTCTGCGCCAAAACTGCAACCTATCCAAACCCGATTGGTCATGTTATCCACTGGAATGCGTGCGCCTATGGGCTTAAAAGTGTACGGACCGGATTTGGAAACGATTGAAAAAGCAGGTGTTGAACTGGAAACTCTTTTAAAAGAAATTCCGTCGATTCAATCCTCATCAGTATTTTACGACAGAGCTGTGGGTGCGCCATATATTGAGATAAAACTCAATAGAAAAGCATTGGCACGATATGGGATGACCGTGGCCGATGTGCAGGAAGTGTTGCAAGTCGCTGTTGGTGGCATGTCGCTTGGTAATACGGTGGAAGGGCGTGAGCGTTTCCCCATCCGAGTAAGGTATGCCCGCGAATTGAGAAATTCACCCGATGAGATAAAAAAGATTTTGATTCCGAGCATGACAGGAGCACAAATTCCATTGGGCGAACTGGTGGATATTAGCTACACAAAAGGTCCTCAAATGATTCGAAGCGAAAATACATTCCTGAATGGCTATGTCATTTTCGATAAAATCTCAGGCAAAGCCGAAGTGGATGTAGTGGAAGAAGCTCAAAAATTTCTGACAGATAAAATTGATAAAGGCGAATTGGTGTTGGCGCCGGGTGTTAGTTATTCCTTTGCAGGAAATTACGAACAGCAAATTCGTGCTACAAAACGGCTGGCAATTGTGATTCCGATCAGTCTGATGCTGGTTTTCCTGCTTTTGTTCTTCCAATTTAGAACCTTTACGGCTTCGTCCATTCACTTCTCAGGAGTATTTGTGGCTTTTGCCGGAGGATTTATCATGCTGTGGTTGTATAGTCAACCCTGGTTTATGAATTTTTCAGTGGCAGGTGTGGATATGCGACAGTTATTTCAAATTCATACCATTAACATGAGTGTGGCTGTTTGGGTAGGCTTTATTGCCTTGTTTGGCATCGCCACCGACGATGGAGTTATTATGGGAACCTACATTCACCAAGTGTTTGAGAAAGAAAAACCAACAACTATTCAAGGAGTTCGTGACGCGGTGGTTCATGCCGGACAAAAGCGTGTTCGACCTGCCATGATGACAACAGCGGTGGCTATTATAGCATTATTACCGGTTCTTTCCTCCACCGGAAAAGGCGCAGATATTATGGTACCCATGGCTATACCGACTTTTGGTGGTATGATTATTCAGATAATGACCATGTTTGTTGTTCCGATTCTTCAATGTTTTTGGAGAGAAAATGAAGTTAGAAAGAGCGAAAAGAAGAATCTAAAATTGAATGTTTGAACGAATAAATAGGATTATCAATATTTAAAAAATCGGTTGTTTTAGAGGGTTTATCCTATGTTTTAGAGGGTCAATCGGATGTTTTAGAAGGTTCATCCTATGTTTTAGAGGGTCAATCGGATGTTTTAGAAGGTTCATCCTATGTTTTAGAGAGTCAATCGGATGTTTTAGAAGGTTCAGCCTATGTTTTAGAGAGTCAATCGGTTGTTTTAGAGGGTTTATCCTATGTTTTAGATAGGAAATTGGATGTTTTAGAAGGTTCAACCTAGGTTTTAGAGAGTCAATCGGATGTTTTAGAGAGTCAATCGGATGTTTTAGAAGGTTCATCCTATGTTTTAGATAGGAAATTGGATGTTTTAGACGGTTTAAGAATAATTTTTGTAAATAAAATTGAAATATAATGATAAAGATTAATAAATATAATAAGTTATTATCCTGTTTAATAATGAGTTTTTTTGTCGGTTTTTCGGCAATAGCTCAAAATAATTTAAACGATTATATGGTGATGGCTGCGAAACAAAACCCAGATGTGAACGTAGCATTCAACCAATATTTGGCGGCTTTGGAGAAAGTACCGCAAGTTGGTTCATTGCCCGATCCACAAGCTTCTGCTGGTTTTTTTCTTCAACCCATGGAATTGATAGGTGGAAATCAGGTGGCCAATATTCAGGTGATGCAAATGTTTCCGTGGTTCGGAACGCTCAAAGCTTCGAAAAGTGAAGCAGCTTTGATGGCAAAGGCCAGCTATGAGAAGTTTAATTCCGCAAAATCTACTGTCTTTTATCAGGTAAAATCAAATTGGTATCAATTGCAAAAAACGGATGAAGAAATTGAGTTGATAAAGGAAAACATTGAATTACTGGAATCATTGGAGAAATTGGTTTTAGTAAAATTCCAATCACCGGTTTCTGAAAGCTCAGCTCCTGCAATGCCTTCTACAAAAAACTCGATGAATAAGTCTTCATCAGGCATGTCAGGTTCAATGGGCGGAAATAAAAATCAGACAAGTGTTGCTCCAATTGCGACTAGGTCATCGTCTGCAAATATGTCATCGGGCATGAGTAGCTCCAAATCGGGATTGCAGGATGTATTGCGTGTGAAAATGGAAATTCTGGAACAACAGAACCGATTGGCAGAACTCGTTGACCAACGAGAAACGCAGGAAGTTAGTTTTAATGCCTTATTAAACAGAGATTTGACTATTCCGATAGAAATTACAGCTAAATTAGAATTGGAAATGCTGCCTATGGATAAAGCGGTAATTACCGACAGTATTTTATCGAACAACTCTATGTTGGCGATGCTTCAAAACGAATCTGAATCGTACACCGCCATGCAGGAAAAAGCGAAGAAAATGGGCTTGCCAATGCTTGGTTTAGGGTTGAATTATATGGTTATTCAGCCACGTGCCGGAAATACGGCCATGATGAATGGCAACGATATGATTATGCCTATGGTTTCTGTTTCGATTCCGATTTACAGGAAGAAATACACAGCTATGCAAAATGAAGCGAAATACATGAAAGAAGCCATCAATCAGCAAACCATTAGTTTGAGAAATGATTTAAGGGTTCAATATCAACAAATCATGCAACAAATGGACAATGCTGCCCGAAAGGTGATTTTATACAAAGAACAAGAAAATCTCGCAAGAAAAACCACTGAATTATTGCTTTCTGATTTTAGCACTTCCGGTGCAAATTACGAAGAGGTGCTGCGAATGCAATTGAAAGTACTCGATTATGGATTCAATTATATCGAAGCAGTAGTTGAAAATAATATTGCAGTTGCAAATATCGAAATGCTTTTAAACTATCAAAAGACACATTAAAAACAAATTATTATGAAGACTCCAACATTTATATCAAACAAATATTTCAAGAACGGGCTGATGATTTTTGCCGGATTGTTTCTCGGTTGGTTATTTTTCCATTCGTCGGGAACAGATGTGAAATCAGACAAAACTGCTGTTCATGAGCATTCCGAAGATGAAAATACAACCTGGACATGTTCTATGCACCCACAAATCAGGATGGATAAACCGGGAGACTGCCCGATTTGTGGAATGGATTTAATTCCGTTAAAAAAAACAAACGCAGAGATAGATTCAGCTGCCATCGAAATGAGTGAATCGGCTATGAAATTGGCTGAAGTTCAAACAAGCAAAGTAAGTTATGGCGGTGTTAGTAAAGATGTTTCTTTGTACGGAAAAATACAACCGAACGAAAAACTCCTACAATCGCAAACAGCCCATGTGCCTGGAAGAATTGAAAAATTGTATATCAATGTAACCGGGGAAACAGTGAAAAGTGGACAGCTTATAGCCTCTATTTATTCGCCAGAATTGATTACGGCTCAAAAGGAATTGCTCGAAGCTGTTTCGATGGGTGATAAATATCCGGCCATTCTGGAATCGGCACGCGAGAAACTCCGAAACTGGAAACTGAGTGAAGCACAAATTCAGACTTTAGAATCTTCGGGAAAAGTAAACAATACGTTTAAAATTTATGCAAATACAAGTGGTATTGTTTCAAATTTGAAAGTGAATGAAGGCGATTATATCAACAAAGGTGTCGTTTTGTTCGATGTGGTTAATTTATCAAATGTTTGGGCAGTATTCGATGCTTATGAATCCGATTTACCCTGGGTTTCGCTCGGACAAAAAGTTGATTTTACAACTCAAGCCATACCCGGAAAAACATTCTCTGGGAAAGTATCCTTTATTGATCCGGTTATTGATCCTGCAACCCGAACAGCTAAAGTAAGAGTGGAAATTGCAAATCAAGGAATGCAATTAAAACCTGAGTTTTTTGTAAATGGTACGATTCAGTCGGGTAAAAAAAGTTCAGGAAATCAGTTAATCATTCCGCAATCTGCTGTTTTATGGACCGGTGTAAGATCTATTGTATATGTCAGAATTCCAGATGCAACACATCCAACTTTTAAAATGAGGGAAATAACGTTGGGTGCTTCTATGAAAAATACTTATGTGGTTCAGAATGGTTTAATGGAAGGCGAAGAAATAGTTACAAACGGAACATTTAGTGTGGATGCAGCAGCACAACTGGAAGGCAAACCGAGCATGATGAACCGCGAAAAAAATCAGAAACCTGTTACAAGCATGCCGGGAATGAAGATGTAGATGGATTATTCTGATTTAATTTCCTAATATTATTTTAAAATAGTAAAATCCGTTAAAGATAAAAATGGGGATTCAATTAGAACAACACTGCTCTGCATTTTCAGGTTTCAGCGACCTGTTCTTATCCGAAAAAACATTATCTTGAAATAAATGTTTAATTGTGAAGAAACAAAATAGATCTTTAAATTTTAAAACTTAATAATATGAAACTAATAAAAGCTTATATAAGGCACAGAATGGTTGAAAAAGTATATCTGGCTTTGAAAGATGCAGGTTTTTGCTGCATGACATTTGTAGAGTGTGAAGGAACAGGTAAATATTCCGATCATGAAAAAGAACACATTAGTGATAAATACCCTTTTGCGGATGCCTATAGGGTCATAAAACTGGAAATACTCATCGAAGCGAAAAACGTGAATATAGTTGTTGATTTAATTCGTCAATCTGGTCGAACCGGTTATAGCGGCGATGGGCTAATTATTGTTTCTCCTGTTGATAATGTCTATAAAGTGAGGACAGACGAGGAAGGTTTTTTGAATATTTAAATTGTTTTAACAATGCATTATAGCTGGATTTTTAAATCTTAATAATATGAGAATGAATTGTTGTGCTAAAAACAAGAAATCGTGAAAAACTAAAACATTAATACTACAGATTATGGATAAAGAAAAAATTGTAGCTGTATATCGCAGAAGGGCATCTTCTTATAATTCTGATGTAAAATTCTTCAATCTCATCGGATGGAGAGTGAATTTTTACAGAAAAATTGCCATTAAAGCCTTGAATTTGAGTAAAGGAGATACAGTAGTTGATCTGTGCTGTGGAACAGGATTAAATTTTTCCGATTTATTTAATGCTGTAGGCCCTGAAGGTAAAATTATCGGGGTTGATTTATCTGCTGATATGCTGAAAGTAGCGGAAAAACAAGTCCGAGAACAAGGATGGAATAATTTCACCTTAATACATAAAGATGCTGCTAAATATAGGTTTCCGGATGAAATCAATAGTATAGTTACATCTTATGCAATTACATTGATTCCTGAGTTCGATACTATTATTAGCAGAGGTGCAAATTCACTCACAGAGGGTGGTAGATTTGTAATTCTTGACTTCAAAAAACCAAAAAGCTGGCCTGATTGGTTAGCAAAGCTCATGTTGTCATTGTGTTCATCAAACCCTATGGCGGAACGTATGAACTGAAGGATCGTCATGCCTGGGAGTCTTTGGGTAAGCATTTAAAATTAAATGAGTTAAAAGAATATTATTTTGGTTCAACATATATTGCAATAGGTGAAAAGGAACTTAAAGAATGAGCTTGTTACAAATGAATAGTTTTCAGATGCAAATTAGCGCTTTAATAATTTAACAAATACGATTATGAAAACCGATAAACATTTCTTCTGGATGATCATTGGCTGTGTGTTGCCAATTCTCTTCATCTTTCTGGCACCGGCGCTAGGAATCAGCAATAGCATTTCAATATTTATCTTCATCGTGTTCATGTTTGCCTGCCACCTCCTAATGCCAATGCATGGCCATGGTGAACATCGGCACGGTAATGAAAGTGAACACACAAATTCAAACTCATCAAAAACAAAAAATCATGAAAACCATAAACATTAAACGATTTGGATTCGCTTTCGGTTTAACCGCAGCTATCCTGTATTTGGGTTGTGTAATCCTCATGGTAACAATGGGTCATGACGGAAGTGTAAAATTTTTCAATAGTTTGTTGCACGGATTAGATACTTCTTCCATTATCCGTATGCAGATTCCTTGGTGGGAAGCATTAATAGGCATTGCAGAAACCTTTATTATAAGTTGGCTCATTGGGGCATGTATTGCTCTCTTTTATAATGTCTCAGCAAAAAAATAAAATAATTTAGAAATTCTAATGAAAAAAATGAACGACTATAAAAAAGATAGCCTGACTTTGAAAGGTGCGGTCGCTCTTGGAACTGGAGTCATGATTGGAGCAGGAATTTTGCGCTCTTAGGTCAAGTCGCCGAATTATCCGGTACGTGGTTTCCATATATTTTTATTATTGGAGCAGTTGTTTCTGGTTTCAGTGCTTACTCTTATATCAAAGTGTCCAATGCATACCCCTCAGCAGGAGGCATAGCTATGATTTTTATGAAAGCCTACGGTAAAACAACGTTGACTGCAGCAGCTTCCTTATTGATGGCATTTTCAATGATTATTAATGAAAGTTTAGTGGCAAGAACATTTGGGTCCTATACTTTGCAGCTTTTCGATGTGAGTAATCATGGCTTATGGGTACCTGTATTAGGGGTTGCTTTATTAATACTTGCATATATTATTAATATCTCAGGAAATAAGATAATCGGAAGAACTTCTCAGATCATGGCCTTCGCAAAAATAGTTGGCATTATTGTGTTTGCGATTGGAGGTTTGTGGGCTGCAAATTTCACTTTGACTGATTTACTCCCAACCACATCAGAAGCAAATAATTATACTGCTACTGGTTTCGTAGGGGCTATTGCATTAGCTATCCTGGCATATAAGGGATTTACAACAATTACCAATAGCGGAGGAGAAATTACCCATCCCCACAAAAATGTGGGAAGATCTATAATCATCTCTTTACTTATTTGCACAGTCATCTATTTTTTAGTCGCCCTAGCTGTCAATGCTAATCTTTCTATTAACGAAATAGTGAAAGCAAAAGATTTCTCTTTGGCAGAAGCGGCACGACCTGCCTTTGGTAATTATGGACTTTATTTTACCGTAGCAATAGCAATTATAGCCACCATTTCAGGGATAATAGCCAGCATCTTCGCGGTTTCCCGCATGACTGCAATGCTTACTGAAATGGAGCTTATACCGCACAGTCATTTTGGTATGACAGGAAGTATTCAAAAACATATGTTAGTCTATGTTGTAGTCATTGCCATAGCTATAACTATTTTCTTCGACTTGTCACGCATTGCCTCTATTGGAGCAATATTTTACCTGGTAATGGACATGATTGTACATTGGGGTGTTTTTAAACACCTAAAAAAAGAAGTTAAAGCAAATGGCTTGATACTGATATCCGCATTAATACTTGACTTAATTGTATTAATAGCTTTTGTATGGGTTAAAGTAAATTCAGACATCTTTGTGGTTATAGTTTCTATCATCGGAATTGTATTGGTTTTTGCCAGTGAGAAATGGTTTTTACATTGGGTGAAAAAATGAAAACAATAAGCTGACGGGAATTGTTAGTATTGATGATATCCCTAAGTGGTTACAAGCAAAAATATTAGTATTTAACCAATAAAATAGATTGAAATGAAATTAAAAAAACGATTATTACAATTAGCAGCATTCTCAGTCGTCATCTCTTTAACTGCTTGCGGAGGAAATTCTCAACAGAATGCGAAAAAACTAAGTGAAATGCCTGCAGATCATGGCACAATGAGTAATCAACTTCCACAAGAAAAGACGGGAGATATGCACAAACAACATAGCAACCTGGCTGAGAATTTCTCTCATAAGGATATTGTTATCCTTGACCAAGCATATAAACCTGCCAAAGAAACAAAAGCTGAGTTGGAAAAGGTGATTGATGCCTATTTACAAATAAAAGATGCTTTGGTAAAAGATGATGTGACGGCCACAGATAAAGCCGTTGAATTGATGTCAGAGAAAGTAGCTGCTGTTATTCCTACAAGGTTGGAAGGCGAAGGCCTTGAAGCATGGAAAAGCCACCAATCGTTGTATGAAGCTAAACTTAAAGAAATGCATCACATAAAAGGGCTTGAAAACAAACGTACCTATTTCAGTCATCTGTCTGAAATTATGTATTGCACAATCAAAAGTTTTGGTCTGAAACAAGGCAATTTATTCGCAATTTTCTGTCCAATGGCATTTGATGGAAAAGGTGCATATTGGATAAGTGACAGTAAAGTAATAAAAAATCCTTACTTAGGTGCTAAGATGCCTACATGTGGTGAAATTAAGGAAGAGTTATAACTTGACAAAGCGTTAATGTTTAACACAAAATTGTTAGCTATGGAAACGAAAAAACGAAATGCTAAAATGCTAAAATGAACAAAATTTATCAATATACAAAGAGGTGTGAAGAAAAAAATACAATCATCCGGGAAATTGCCTTATGTGCAATATACAGCTTATCAATATGAATTAATATAAATCTTTAATTTAAAAACAATGAAAACAACAATGATTATGCTTTTTCTGGCTTTAGTAAGCTGGAGTGCAAGTGCTCAAATGGATCATTCAATGAAAGGAGGAATGACTGAAATGAAATCGAAAATGACAGATAAATCCAACAATTCAGAAAGCCTTATATCCACCTAAATAACAAGGATATATAAAAATCGCTTTTCGTGTTAAATATGGGCATACAGAGGTTGCCCCCTG
>JAAFGX010000117.1 GCA_010365115.1 Paludibacter sp. | reverse complement strand
GTTTGTATGCCTTCCGCAAGCGGAATTTGCAATCGGCATTAACAACAGTTTACATTTAAAACAGATTGGACTGTTTTAAATGTACAGTTGGTATTATTAATAGTAAATAATTTATGAACATTTCAAAGTATTTATTGTGATACATAATGATTGGAGATTTGGGGAAAAATAGCTATCAATTTGCGGAATGGCTATATTATTTTGCGAACGAAGTTGATAAATCATAAAATCCGCATTGTCAAGGCCGTTGGATTATGCTTCAGAAATAGTGAGGATTTCTAGAAAGCAATCCCACCCCCACAAAACATGCTTGTGCAGGAATGATTCTGGGAGTTGGATGATGTAAGTGCTAATCCAAACTTTGTTTTGCGTGGAGATTTGAAGGAAGTTGTGTTTTTCAAAGAAAGGCGTAACTTCGTCTCTGATTGAACAAACAAGATAAACTTTTTAAAATTGATTTTTGCTTTTGGCTACTTTACATATTATACCAAATGAATTTTTATTTCAGCCCAAAGTCAACTTTGGTATAATGTCGATTGAGTATTTCGAGATTCGGCTTGCGGAAGGCATATCGTAGCAAAGCGGAGATCCCGTTATACGGGAGAAATAAACAGTACAATCCCGTTACACGGGATGTTCCATTAGACGCAATCGACATTGGACTGAATTATTTCTGCAATCGGTATTATTGAAAAATTGTAGAAAAAAAAACTACAAGCGCTGGTTAAAATGCAGATTAAGAAAGCATAAAGACGTTAAAATATCGGATTATCAAGAATATTACTGGGGATATAAACTCTAAAGGGGAATTAAGCGAGTATCGTCTGCTAATTTGTTATGAATTTCAATTTTACATTACCCCTAACTCGTAAAAGGGAGTTAAATTAGCACTCTTGTGTTTATTAGTTTTACTTATTTCTAAATTTATGCAGACTTTGTCTTTAAGTCCCCAAAAACTTTTTTCCGATGTTCTTCTCTTTTTTCTCCCTCTCCAAATGGAGAGGGTTGGGGTGAGGTTGGAGAAGGTGTCCGAAGGACGGTAGAGGCAGGGGGAACCAACGGTCAGCAACCAAAGGGAGATAATTAGGGGGCTATCAACTAATCTATTTTTCTTATCAACGTTAATCCGTCACGTATCGGCAACAATACTTTTTCGACCTGTTTATCAGCTGCAATAAAGTCGTTAAATTCCATTATAGCCATGGTTTCCTTGTCTTTTGGGTCGACTGGCTTCAGCACTTTTCCGTCCCACAGCGTATTGTCAACCAACACATATCCTCCAGTTCTTACTTTTGGTAAAACAGCTTCGTAATAAGCCTTGTATTCTACTTTATCTGCATCAATAAATACCAAATCAAATGTTTCATCAAGCTTAGCAATTTCAGTCAATGCATCACCAATGTGTAATTTTATTTTGTGACCAAATTCAGAACCTGAAAAATTATCGATTATAAAATTTTCTAGTTCATCATCGCAATCAATTGTATGTACTATTCCGTTTTCGGGCATTCCCTCAGCCATACATAAAGCAGAATATCCGGTAAATGTTCCAATTTCGAGCACTTTTTCTGGCTGAATCATGTGGCAAAACATAGTCAGCACACGCCCCTGAAAATGACCCGAAAGCATCCTCGGGTTAATCATTCGTAAATGAGTAGCACGGTTTATTTTATCCAGATATTCCGGTTCCGTGTCGGAATGTGACGTTATATAGTCTTCTAAGTTCATAATATTCTTTATTTAAGGTTATACTGAAAACAACAAACTGAGAATCGAAAATGTTAGTGATTTTAGTTTATATAATTTATTATGCCATTATTTTCGTAAGAAATTAAGTATATTTTAATACCGACAAATATTCAGGATTAAAAATTTCATTTGCAATGTCTTGCAATTCCTGAGCAGTAATTGCTTCAATTTTTTTCTTAATGCTATTTAATTCTTCAATTTTTCCGTACCGCATGTAACTTTTGCCTAAGCTCAACGCCAGATTTTCTTTTTGCTCATACGAAATAGCCATTTGACCTGTCAATTGGAGTTTATATTTCTTCATAGCGTTTTCTGATAGAGTTTGTTCGCGTAGTTTTTGCAATTCGGCATACACCAATTGTTCACATCGTGTAGCATTTTCGGTATCGCAACCAAAATAGATACTCCACATCCCTGTATCGGTAAAAGGTTGAAAACTAGACTCTACAGTATAAACCAGCCCGTGCTTTTCGCGAAGCGAGAGATTCAACAAACTATTCATTCCCGGACCACCCAAAATATTGTTCAACAAATACAATCCTAACCGTTTGGGATGATACAAATCGTATGCACGATTGCCAATCATACAATGAACCTGATGGGTGTTTTTGTCAACTTCCAGTCGTGTTGGCGTATAACTTATTGGAGAAGTGCGGCTTATCATTCGCTCCTCAACAGTAGAAGTTTGCAGGTACTTTTCGGCCCAGCGTTTCAACTGATTGAAATTCAAATCACCCAAAACAAAAAAGACCATTTCATGTGGTTGATAGTGATTTTGTATAAACCGACTAGCGTCCTCAGTTTTGAATTTTTCCAAGGTTTCAGATTTTCCTAAAATATTGTGACCGATGGTATGGCGAGCAAAAATCATTTCTTCAAAGTCGTCATAAATAAGTTCCGAAGGACTATCATTGTACGATTGGATTTCGTCGAGTATGATGACCACTTCTTTTTCAATTTCCTTTTGCGGAAAAGTAGAATGAAGCACAATATCCGAAACCAATTCCATGGCACGCTCAAAATACTCGTTTAAAACCGTTGCATACACTACTGTTTCTTCTTTCGAAGTAAATGCATTCAACTCACCTCCAACATGTTCCAATCGATTGATAATGTGACCCGACCGGCGTTTTCCCGTACCCTTAAAAAGCATGTGCTCAATAAAATGTGCCATTCCCTGTTCGCTTTCAATTTCATCGCGCGAGCCCGTATTAATAACTATACCGCAATACGTTACTGCCGTTTTATCAGGTTTGTAAATGAGTTTAAGTCCGTTGGATAAAGTATATGTTTGATACGACATGTGTTTAACTTTTAAAAAAAATGCAAAGATACAACAACAAATTAATAATTAAAAACGAACAATTAACAATATGAGTTAGGAATTTGTAATCATAATGGCAATCTGTAATCACAGCCTTTCCTCCATTCACTGCAACCATAAGCCGTTTTTCCTTTTAAAAGTGTTCCTTTTCCACATTTAGGACAAGTTGTTCCTTCAGGTGAAGACGAAACCAAAACTGGTTCGCCCGGACGACGATTATCACTTTTCACATTAAATACAATTTCGGTGACCATGGCTTTTAATTCATCCAAAAAATCTTTTGCCTGATACTGACCTTTTTCTACTTGCCGAAGTTTTTTCTCCCATCGCCCTGTAAGTTCGGCAGATTTAAGCAAATCTTCCTGAATCATTTGAATTAATTCAACCCCAGTATTTGTCGCAATGAGATTTTTACGTTCCTTTCGGATATAATCCCTTTTGAAAAGTGTTTCGATAATAGCTGCCCGAGTAGATGGTCGCCCTATTCCGTTTTCTTTCAGAGCATCGCGCAGTTCATCATCATCCACTAATTTTCCGGCTGTTTCCATGGCTCGTAGCAATGTAGCTTCGGTAAAAGGCTTTGGTGGCGATGTCCATTTTTCGGCTAAAGTAGGTTCATGTGGTCCATATTCACCCTTTTCGAAAATTGGCAACGTCCATTCTTCTTCCTCCTCACCATCTTTATCTTCTTCCTGAACCTTTGCAAAAACAACACGCCATCCTTGTTCAAGAATTTGCTTTCCGATGACTTTAAATTCAACCTTTTCCACTTCGCCCAACACAGTTGTAGTTGAAATTTTACATTCGGGATAAAAATTGGCTATAAACCTCCGTGCTACCAAATCGAAAACCCTTTTTTCTGTATCGGACAAGGCAGTTGGATGAATTCCTGTTGGAATAATAGCATGGTGATCGGTTACCTTTGAATTATCAAATACCTTTTTCGTTTTTGGAATTTTGCCCGCCAGCAAAGGTTTTGTTAGCAATTCGTAATCTTTAATTCCTTTTAGAATCTCAGGTATTTTAGGATATAAATCGTCTGTTAAATAGGTAGTATCCACACGAGGATATGTCGTTATTTTCTTTTCGTACAGACTTTGAATCAGTTTCAACGTTTCATCTGCCGAGTATCCGAATTTCTTATTGCATTCAACTTGTAACGAAGTCAAATCAAAGAGTCGAGGAGCAGATTCTGTTCCTTTTTTAGTAGTTATATCTGTTACATAAAAATCTGCAGTACGAACAGTATCCAAAAATTGAGCCCCTTCTTCAACACTTGAAAACCGTCCCTTTGAAGCTGAAAAAACGGTATTTCGATATATTGTCTTCAATTCCCAATAGGCTTCAGGTTTGAAATTTTCAATTTCCAATTGTCTGTTTACAATTAATGCTAAACTAGGAGTTTGAACACGACCGATGGATAAAACTTGTCGGTTTTTTCCATATTTTAGGGTATACAATCGAGTTGCATTCATTCCCAGCAACCAATCTCCAATCGCACGGGAAAGTCCTGCTTCGTATAATGATTGAAATTCTTTTTGATCTTTTAGTTTGGAAAATCCTTCACGAATGGCTTCTTCCGTAAGCGATGAAATCCACAACCTTTTAACAGGACATTTACACAATGCTTTTTGCATTACCCAACGTTGAATGAGCTCTCCCTCCTGCCCTGCATCACCGCAATTCACTACTTCATCTGCATTAGCCATTAAGGTTTCGATGACATGAAACTGTTTTTGAATGCCGCTATCATTCATCACTTTAATGCCAAAGCGTTGCGGAATCATGGGCAACTGACTTAAAGCCCATGGTTTCCATTCCGGTGCATATTCGTGAGGTTCGAGTAATCCGCACAAATGTCCAAAAGTCCACGTAACCTGATAGCCGTTACCTTCCATGTACCCGTCTTTTCGAGTTTTAGCTCCGAGTACTTCGGCAATATCACGCGCCACACTGGGCTTTTCAGCAATACAAACAATCATCTTCTTTAGTTTATGACGTGCGACAACTTGTCGATAGTTTAAATTTCAGTTAGTTCAATAGTTGCACAAAAGTACAGAAATTCTTCCAAAAGGTAACTAAAAAAAATCTGTGGGATGTAAGATTAAAAAATAAGATTCTTCAATAAAGAAAGTACCAACTATTCTCATTTATTAATGCTTTAAATTTGATCAATATAAATTATAAAAAATCCACTTTCAAATTTACTATTGAAACATTAATAAACTATAGCCAATTGCACTTATAATCCCTTCCACGGTTGCGATATTTTTTTTATCTTTGCACAATAATCAATGATGTTTTATTTTATTTGAAATAAGTGCATTATTATAACTATAAATAAGTTACATGTTTAAGAATCAGCAAATTGCAAAAGACGTTTATTATGTTGGAGTGAACGATCGCCAAAAACATAAATTTGAAAATATGCTCCCTCTCCCCTATGGAGTATCCTATAATTCCTATTTAATCGTAGATAAAAAAACAGCTCTGGTCGACACAGTGGACATTTCATTGGGTGATATTTTTATCAGCAAAATTCAATCTCAACTAGAGGGCAAAACACTCGACTATCTGATAATAAACCACATGGAACCAGACCACTCGGGTTCAATGAGTCTATTGAGGAAATATTACCCTGAAATGAAAATTGTAGGAAATAGTAAAACCTTGAGCATGGTAGAAGGTTTCTATGGAGTTGAAGAAAATACCCTTGAAATAAAAGATGGTGAAACTTTATCTCTCGGAACTCACAAATTACATTTTCATTTCACCCCAATGGTGCATTGGCCTGAAACGATGATGACATACGACGAAACTGAAAAAATTCTATTTTCGGGTGATGCATTCGGTTGCTTTGGAACATTGGACGGCACAGTTTTGGATACTGAATTAAATGTTGATAGATATTGGGATGAAATGATTCGATATTATGCAAACATTGTTGGGAAATATGGCTCTGCAGTACAAAAAGCATTGAAGAAACTCACTCCGCTGGATATTAATATTATTTGCAGCACACACGGACCAGTCTGGAAAGAATATATTGCAGAAGTAGTTGATATGTATGACCAGCTGAGTCGCTACAGGACTCAAGAAGGTGTTGTTATTGTATATGGCTCGATGTATGGAAATACAGAATTAATGGCTGAAACTGTTGCACAAGGACTTGCTGAAGGCGGAATAAAAAATATCATTATCCACAATGTATCAAAATCGGATGCATCCGACATTATTCGCGATATTTTCAAATACAGAGGTTTAATTATTGGAAGTCCAACCTATTGTAACGAATTATATCCTGAAGTAGAATCATTATTACGGAAGATTGAAATAAGAGGAGTCAAAAATCATGTTTTCGGTTGTTTCGGGTCGTATACTTGGGCAAGTGCAGCAGTTAAACGCCTGACTACATTTGTAGAAACCATGAAATGGGTTTCGGCTGATGTAACCGTAGATGAAAAACAGGGATTAAAAACTGAAAATTACAATTCGTGCCTAGAATTAGGGCGACAAGTGGCTGTTTTAGCAAAAAAAACAATTGAGGAAATTGAACATTGTGTTTAATTGATTGGTTAATTCAATAATATCAATTAAGTAAAAATAAAAACTACATGGAAGAACTTACCTTAATAACTCCAACATTCTTATTTTCTGCTATTTCCCTTTTACTTTTGGCTTATACCAATCGGTTTTTATCGTATGCACAATTAGTTCGCACTTTAAAAGATCGTTACATGGAAGACCGTTCGGCATTGACTCATGCTCAAATAATGAATCTTCGTCGCCGATTGTATCTCACAAAAAACATGCAATTATTAGGTGTAGCTAGTTTATTACTATGCGTTGCAACTATGTTTTTGATTTATGTGGGCTTTCAACTTATATCAGTTTATATATTCGGCTGCGCATTAGTTTTGCTAATAATTTCTCTCGGACTTTCGGTAGTTGAAATTCGCATTTCTGCCAAATCACTTGAAATATATCTGAGTGACATGGAAAAAATTGATAGGAATTGAAAGACTATTCTTATTAAGCTTTCGAACAATATTAACCTATAACTTGTAACAAAAAATGAATAAAGGCTTTGTACGTGTAGCAGCAGCAGTTCCAGAATTACGGGTAGCCGATTGTGCATTCAATGCAGCTTGCATGACTAAGTTAATACTGCAAGGTGAAACTGAAAAAGTACAAGTCATCTGTTTTCCAGAACTGAGTATTACCGGCTACACATGTGCTGATTTATTTTTTCAATATCAGCTTTTGGAAGATGCTGAAAAAGCATTGAAAGAGTTACAAATGCTCACCTTTTCAACTTCAGCAGCTATAATTGTTGGCATGCCGGTTCGAATTCATAACCAGCTTTTCAATACCGCAGTTGTGCTTCAGGGCGGACACATACTGGGAGTTGTTCCAAAAACTCACCTTCCAAACCAGAATGAGTATTACGAAAAACGCTGGTTTTCATCCGGTTTCGATTCAGATACTACATCAATTCTGCTTTGTGGTGAACAAGTTCCTTTTGGAATCGATTTATTATTTTCGGATGGAAAATTCACTTTTGGAATAGAAATATGCGAAGATCTTTGGATGCCTATTCCTCCAAGTTCGCAGCTTACACTTCATGGTGCTGAAATTATTTTCAATCTTTCGGCCAGTAACGAATTGATTGGAAAACACAAATACCGCCGGCAACTAATTGAGCAACAATCTGCTCGTTGCAATGCAGGTTATGTTTATGCTTCTTCAGGAGCAGGAGAATCCACCACCGACATGGTTTTTTCCGGAAACGGGATTATTGCCGAAAATGGAAAAATGCTGGTTGAATCAGAACGATTCTCATTTGAACCGCAACTGAGCATTTCTGAAATTGATATAGAAAGATTATTGGCTGACCGCATTAGGAATGGAAATTTCAACAAGGATAAATCCGACAAAGTTTATCGAATTATTAGAATTGAAGATGCACAATTCACTCATTTTGAACTCAAAAGAACATTTGATAAATTTCCTTTTGTACCATCGCTTGA
Source organism: Paludibacter sp. (assembly GCA_010365115.1). Classification (GTDB taxonomy): domain Bacteria; phylum Bacteroidota; class Bacteroidia; order Bacteroidales; family Paludibacteraceae; genus Paludibacter. Next base: position 3,713 of record JAAFGX010000117.1, on the reverse strand, counting down.
TCATCGAGACGAAAGTTGCCACGAAATTTTCGCAATTCAAGTTGGAGGGTTGGCAAAACGTTGGCTTCATTCACAATCAGAAAATCTTGTTGTAGGAATTTCTGGCGGATTGGATTCTACATTGGCACTGTTGGTTTGTATAAAAACAGCCGACAAACTAGGTTTTGACCGAAAAAGAATTATTGGAATCACCATGCCCGGTTTTGGCACGACCGACAGAACGTATACAAATGCCTGTGAATTAATGAAATCACTTGGAATAAGCATGCTTGAAATTTCAATTAAAGATGCTTGCATTCAACATTTCAAGGACATTGATCACGACCCAAAAGTGCACAATGTAACGTATGAAAACACACAAGCACGCGAACGCACTCAGATATTAATGGACATAGCCAACAAACAAAATGGATTGGTAATAGGAACGGGCGACTTATCAGAATTGGCACTTGGTTGGGCAACTTACAACGGCGATCACATGTCGATGTATGCTGTAAATAGTGGTGTTCCTAAAACATTGGTGCGCTATTTAGTGGATTGGGCAGCTCAACAAGTTGATAATACTTCAAAAACAATATTGCAGGATATTCTAAACACACCGGTTAGTCCTGAACTTTTACCTGCTGATAAAAATGGCGATATTGCTCAAAAAACCGAACAACTTGTAGGACCGTATGAACTTCACGATTTCTATTTGTATTATTTTGTACGATTTGGTTTTAGTCCCGAAAAAATACTTTTAATGGCAAAGCTTGCATTTGCGGATTTATATTCTGAAGAAATTATCAAAAAATGGTTGAAAGTCTTTATCAAAAGGTTCTTTTCGCAACAATTCAAACGTTCCTGCATGCCCGACGGACCTAAAGTAGGTTCAATAAATCTTTCACCACGAGGCGATTGGAGAATGCCAAGCGATGCAATTGCATTTGAAACATTTCTCGCTGAATGATACATAGAAACTTTTAAAAGATATTTCCCGCAGATATCACAGATTAACGCTGAGAAGATGAGAGTATATTTTTTCTGCAAATATCAGCGGAATCAGTGGGACTAAAAAGAAAGAAACGTTATGACAGAAAATGAAATTTCATTCAAAATAAGAGGCGCAATATTCAAAGTTTTCAATGCTTTAGGTTCTGGTTTGCTAGAATCGGCTTACGAAGCCGTTTTAGCCTACGAGCTAACTTTAATGGGATTAAATGTAAAAAACACAAGTTCCATTGCCATTAACATACAATGAAATTAAATTGGATGTAGGTTATAGACTGGATTTATTAGTTGAAGAAAAAGTTATTATTGAACTTAAATAAGTAGAACATATCTCAGAAGTACATCATAAACAACTCATTACATATTTAAAATTATCTGGAAAAAAGCTTGGATTACTTGTAAATTTCAATTGCAATAAGATTGATCAGGCTATTTTCAGAAAAGTAAATGGATTATAAATAATTTGCTGATTATTCAATGATTACTCTGCGATAATCTGCACAATCTGCGGGAAAAAATGCTTGAACAAACTTTTTACGGAAACTCTTTACGCGAATGGATCATTTCTTTAACTATTATCCTTGGTGCTTTTATGTTGAACAAAGTGGTAGTGTTACTAAACAAACATGTGATTCATAAACTAACATCAAAAACAAAAAACCGACTTGACGATATTCTTTTTAGGATGCTGGAAGCACCAGTCTTACTGGGAATTGCATTAGCTGCAATTTGGATTGCATCCACCCGATTAGAGTTAAATCCAACATTAGACAAGTTTATCGAAAAAGCATATCAAGTACTTATTGTTATAAACATAACCTGGTTTGCAGTTCGACTGGTAAATGCATTAATAGAAGAATACTTGCAACCCATTGCCATCGATCCGTTAAACAAACGAATAGACAATAATTTTCTACCAATAATCCGAAGAACATTATTGGGAATTATTTGGACAATTGGTGGTGTTATGGCGTTAAATAACACTGGTGTTAATGTTGGTACATTGATTGCCAGTTTGGGAATTGGTGGTTTGGCTTTTGCATTGGCTGCACAAGATACAATAAAAAATATTTTCGGTGGAATCACCATTTTTACCGATCGCCCGTTTCGCATTGGCGACAGAATAGTTGTAAACGGATTTGATGGATTTGTTGAAGATATTGGGATGAGAAGTACTCGTCTGCGCACACTCGAGCGCAAAGTAATCACCATTCCAAATTACAAAATTGTTGACTCGTTTATCGAGAATGTTTCGGAAGAACCAATGCGTCGTATTTTATCAAAAATTGGATTGACATACGACACAACTCCTGAAAAAATGCAACAAGCCATTGCAATACTTAAAGGTATGCCTAATAAAGTAAACGGAATTGACCCAAAAGATATTTATGTATTTTTCTCAGATTTTGCAGATTTCTCAATGGTTATAACATTTATCTATTTTATAAAAAAAGAAGCGGATATTCCCGAAACCATTTCAGAAGTAAATATGGGAGTACTTACTGATTTCAATGCTGCCGGACTTAATTTTGCTTTCCCAACGCAAACAATACATTTTGAGAATAAACAATCCAATTAAGCCTTATTTGAGCAAAAAACCCAACCGAAATATATAATCGATTGGGTTTATTGTTTTTCCTAAATTTTTTTGTACTATTCAATCATATTATGAAATACGTTTTGAACATCTTCGTCATCTTCAATTTTATCAAGCAATTTCATAACCTGCGCTTTTTGTTCATCATTTAACTCTTTCATATCGTTAGGAATACGCTCAAATTCTGCGCTAAAAATTTCAAAGTCATTCTCTTCCAAATACTTCTGAATATTTGAATAGGATTGAAATTCGCCGTAAAGAAGAATATTGTTTTCTTCATCTTCCACCAATTCGTCAACTCCGAAGTCAATTAATTCCAATTCTAAATCATCGAGTGTAACACCTTCTTTAGGAGCAATTTTAAATACACATTTGTGGTCGAACAAAAACTGCAAACATCCGGAAGTGCCAAGCGAGCCTCCATTACGTGTTAAATAGCTTCTAATGTTTGCAACTGTACGGGTTGGATTATCGGTGGCAGTTTCAATTACTATGGCTATTCCATTTGGTCCATATCCTTCGTAAATCATTTCTTTGTAATCGGCTTCATCTTTCGAAATCGCTTTTTTAATAGCACGTTCAACATTCTCTTTAGGCATGTTTTCCTTTTTGGATTGCGTAATAAGAACTCTTAAACGAGGATTTTGATCTGGTTCTGGACCGCTCTCACGAACTGCTATTGTAATCTGTTTTCCTAATTTTGTAAACACGCGGGCCATATTGCCCCAACGTTTCATTTTTGTCGCTTTTCTATATTCAAACGCTCTTCCCATTTTAGTATGTATATTTTATTGATTGATTTTCAATTTTATGTAATTGTGATATTCTTATAAATCGGTAAACGGTGTTGAACCGCAAAAGTATTAAAATGAGAGCAAAGTATCATCATTTGTTATGTTTTTTTTGAAAATAAAAAGGGAGTTGAATCCTCAACTCCCTTTTTTGTAAGGATTTATTCAAAAAAAATTCTATTTAGTAACTATAAGTTATACCAACTGTACATTTAAAACAGTCCAATTTGTTTTAAATGTATACTGTTGTTAATGCCGATTGCAAATTCCGCTTGCGGAAGGCTTACAAACAAATTGGACAATCCCGTTACACGGGATGTTCCATAAGACGAACT
>JAAFGX010000116.1 GCA_010365115.1 Paludibacter sp. | reverse complement strand
AAAATTGAATATAGCAAAGAATGATTTTCACGGAGAATGGAATTATATCATTTCGCCAAATTTGTAAACTTTATTTATTGACAGTTCCTAAGTGCATTTTTAGACAGCTTTCCTTTAAAATCAGCAATTGAATTATAACTTTTCAATTCCATCCATTCAGCAATCTCTTGTTTAATTTTATCAATTTGTGTAAAACCATTTTTATAAAGCGTACTTACAACCTGTACACACGACGCTCCGGATAAAATTAATTTAACAACATCTGCACCTGTAAATATTCCACGACTGCTGCATACTTCTGCATTTATATTTCCGTATAAAATTCCTGCGATTCTGAGCGATTGTTTATAATCTCCCGGCTTACTAATATTAAATGATTTTACATGCTTTTCAGTTTCAATGTCAATATCCGGTTGAAAAAACGAATTAAAGAGCACAAATGTATCAATTCCTACGTCATCAATATTCTTTATAAAATTGAGGGTATTGGTATATTCTGAACTAAGTTTTACACTAACAGGAATTGATATTGATTGTTTTATCTCTTTCAGAATTGCAATTTGTTCATCTTCTATTTCTTTTGAAGTTCTGTTAAAATCCAAAAGATTTTGATAAAAGTTGAGTTCGATGCCATCAACGCCAGTTTCGCTTAATAATTTTGCATATTTTACCCAAGTATCATGCTTTACTGCATTTAAACTTGCAATGAGGGGAATTGATATGCTTTCTTTTGCTTTAACAATTTGCATCAAGTATTCATCTGCTCCTATATTATGATCGAGATGAGGATGATTTGTGATCATTTCAGCATGTATTTCGTTGAATTCCGAAAGTTTTTCATCCAGTTGAAATCTTTCAAGCTGTATTTGTTCTTCAAAAAGTGATTTATAAACAATTGCTCCTGCCCCATTATCTTCCGCTTTCTTAATATTATCAAAATTTGTCATCAGATTGGTTGCTCCAACAATTATTGGGTTATCTATTTCTATACCCATAAATTTTGTTTTTAAGTTTCTCATCATATTATAATTTTAAAGATTAATATTATAAATCCATTAATTAATCAACGAATAATACTATATTTTTGTTTTGATCTAAACAATATAATCAATAAAACCTCCTAACTAGCAATTTTTTAAAACGAACAATTTTAAACGCAATAGACTTAGTCTTCAAGTTCTCCTTCGGGGGAACCAACGGTCATAATTAGGCGGCTGTAATAAACTGAAAGCTTTTGGTAAGGAGTGGTGATTATATTTATTTAAAAAAGACACAGAATAATTATTCTGTGTCTTTTAAAACTATTATATTTTCTATATAAATAGGTTTTTATGTATATTTATTCAGTATTTACTCTTTCATTGCTCTTTCAATACTTCTTTTATCTTCTTTTTCTTTTAAAGTCTGACGTTTGTCGTAAGTCTTCTTCCCTTTTGCCAATCCGATTTCTAATTTTGCCAATCCTTTTTCGTTTATAAAAAGTTTTGTTGGAACAATTGTATTTCCTGTTTCTTTTGTTCCTCGTAATAACTTGGATAATTCACGTTTAGTGAGCAAAAGTTTTCTATCCCTTCTAACATCATGATTATTGTACGTACCAAAGAAATAAGTGGCAATATGCATATTCCTCACCCATAATTCTTCATTTATAAACGTGCAATAAGTCTCAGTCAATCCGGCTTTTCCATCTCGAATCGATTTTATTTCGGTACCATAAAGCTGAATTCCAGCAATATAACGTTCCATTATTTCGTAATCGAATCCGGCACGTTTATTTTTAATTACTATATTTGATTTTTTAAACATCGCACGTCTTAATTAGTTGAAATATTATGAATTTGGAACCAGAAATTAAAATATATTGTTGATTATAAACGGTATAAAAATAATAACTGCTGTAAAAACAAGAACAAGATTACTGCGGTCTTCTTCATTTAATTTAAAAATAGCCCTGCAACCTTCCCAAACCATAAATGCAATATAAACATTTAAAATATGCAGAAAAAATAAACTTGGCAATATAGTAGTAACAATATTTAACAGAAATATAGTCGTAAAAGAATAACCTACTACCTTTTCACATATAACTGCCGATATTCCTGCCTTATGATTTTTGCGAAGATACCAAAAACAAATCTTATTCGAAAGAAAATATCCACCTAAAAGTGAGACAGCACGAATAATTCCGTGCAATATGCCCGTTTCCAATGGTTTATCGGGTGCATATAAACAATCAAATATACAAACAATCAAAACACACAATGAAATCCAGGGAAAAATGAAATATTTTCTAAATTCATTTCTCTTTAATCTTTCGATGTCAATAGCATCCCAGGTTGAAACAGCAGAAATATACAGCCCCCACGAATGTTTTAAAATATTTAATTTGCTCTGTTTCATTTTCAAAATTGGGGATAAAAGTACATATAATTTTCATTTTTGACTATATTTCAGAACTGTTTTAGCAAAAACATTGTTTTTAAATTATAGAATCATAAAAATACTTGTAAAACAAACTTTTAACTATATTTATATGGTCAAATTTTGTTTTATCCAAAAATAAAACTTTATATTTGTAGCAGAAAAATTAGCCACATTGTTTTGAGATTGGAAAACTCAACATTTATAATTAAACGAGTAATGTCTGATTTTCAATGGCGGGCTGCGCCTTCGGGTATGTCTTGTACACGGCAGATTACAAAGAAAACCAACATCTCAAATCCTATTCTATAGGAGTTTTCTCAACTAATGGCAATGTGGTTTTTTTTTCTTTTCTTTCAAAATTCGTCTAAAATAAAAGCAGAGCTGATATGAATTCATATCAGCTCTGCTTTTTTTATGACTCTATCAGAAAAATTATATTTTATACCGATTGCACAAACAATATAGTCCAATGTCGACCCTGCCTGCCGCAGGCAAGTTTGTCTAATTGTACTATTTGTTTGAAAGCATCGGCATTAACTACAGTAGACATTTAAAACAGATTGGACTGTTTTAAATGTACAGTTGGTATTATTGATTCACACTGGAAATAAATGATAGAATATAAGTAATATCATAAAAAGAAACATATAAATATTTAAGCTAACAAAAGATCTTTTCAAATTGAAACCGGCTAATTTTCCAAATGAAAGGTTGGTAAAAATTAGTACGAAAATTACATTTAGTGCAAAAACTCCAAGAAAAAAGAGCAAAGTTGTATTCAAAAGGAACAAAGGAATTACAATAGATGAAAAGGATGTTGCAATTATCCATACAAAAATTATCTTTTTAAGATTTTCAGAATTTACTTTCCTATTGATAGTGGGAAATCCTGCCTCTTCATATTCCTCACCATATTTCATCATTAATAACCAAAAGTGTGGAACTTGCCAAATAAAGAGGAAAAAGGCTATAGATACTATGATCTGATCAAAAATGAACCCTCCAGCTGCAGACCAGCCGATTAAAACAGGAACAGCTCCTACCAAAGAACCCGGCACAACGGCAAAAGCAGAAATTCTTTTTAAATTAGTATAAAAACCATTATACCAAAATATATTGAACAAGCCTAACAATAAAGGAACTACACCAAAGTAGAAATACAACAAAAACAATCCGACAAATATAAAAAGAAAAGAAACTAAGAAAGCATCTTGAACAGAAATTCTACCAGCGGGGATTGGTCTTTGCAGGGTTCTTTGCATGCGTGCATCGTACTTCCATTCCTGACATTCATTCAAGGCACTTGAACCACTTGCCAAAACAAAAACTGCGAAAGCTAACTCTATTAATTCAATGTCAATATTTCCTGAAAAGACAATGTAACCGGTAACGGCTGTAAAAGTTACTGCTAGAGAAACTTTATATTTTATAAGAGAAAAAAGTATTCTTAAATAATTCATATACAAGCATTATTCTATTTCAATGATTTCAAATATTCATCAATAAGTTGAATATCTTTCTTACTGATTATGCCTTTATACGATTTCATAACTCCCTGTGGAAATCCTTCGACCACAGCTTTATTTGGATCAAAAATTGAAGTTTCGATATATACACTATCCGCAGTAATAGTTTGCTTATTTCCCTTAATCAACACAACTTTGGTAGAACCGTATAAACCTTTAAAGGTGGGTCCAACTAGCGCAGTTCCATTTACAGAATGACAGGCTACACATCCATTTTTTTCAATCACTATGTACCCTAAATTATTGTCTTCAGCCTTCTTCTGTGGCAAAGCAGCCAACCATTTCACATAAGTTTCCTCAGGAACAATTTTTACGATAGCCGACATGTACGAATGGCTCAAACCACAATATGAAGAGCATAACAAATCGTATTCTCCCAATTCACCTGGAATAAACCATGAGTAATTATTTTTGCCAGGCACAACATCTTCTTTAATTCTAAATGCTGGAATAAAAAATCCATGAAGTACATCTTTGGATATCAAATTAATTTTAACGGCCTTGTTAAGTGGCAATACCAATGTGTCGGATTGTTTATTGCCAGGATAATCGAATTTCCAATTCCACATTGCTCCTATTGCATTTACTTGCAATGCATCTTTCGGTGCATTACGCATAGGTAGAAATCCTTTCCAACCAATGTAGAACATAAAAAGAACTAATATCAATGGTATAACTGTCCATGTTATTTCTAACTTAGTACTGTCTTTCACCTGAACGGCTTTCACATTTTTCTTACGATTGTATTTCACTACAAAATAGATCATCAACCCTGTTAACAAAATAAGAAAAAACAACGAAATCCCGGTTATTATTAGAAAGGCCTGATCGACATCATGAACAAAATTGGATGCGTTAGTGAACATAATTTGTTAATGGTTTAAGTTGTGTTGTATAGATAAAAAAATATTATCTGAAAGCATAATCAATAAATGTTATAAGTACGATGATGGCAAAAAGGACGAAAACCATAGCTACCAAAATTCGAAGCAGAACACTTTCATATTTTAGATGCATAAAATAAGAAAGCACCAAAAATGCTTTAGTACCTGCAATTAATAACGCTACAGTTACACTGAAGGTTTTTAAATCAAACGATGTAATTGCTATGGTTGTAAATGTTAGAAACATAAGTACTAATAATACTCTAGCCAACACCTTATATTCAGTGGTATGTGAAATATTATTTGCCATTTTTATCTATTTTTGCAGGTTCTGAAAATTTAATTTTAGTGATTTAAAAATTTCACAAGATTCTTAAATCTTTACTCTTTGTACTTTAACTTTGAAAAGGTCAAGAAATCAGGTTATCAAATACATCAACGGAAATAAAAAGATCCAGATTAAATCAACTAAATGCCAATAAAGTGCGCCATTTTCTAAATTTACATATTTTTGATAATGAATACTTTCGTTTCGGACTTTAAAAAAAGCAATAATTAAAAGAATCATACCTACGATGATATGTACAGCATGTAATCCAGTCATAAAGAAGTATAAACTGAAATACATCAAATCACCTCTATCCAACAGTTTCATTAATTCAGAACCAGGATATAAACCATGGTGAAATTTTGCTCCCCATTCAATGTATTTATTGAAAAGAAACAAAGTCGCCAGAAACAAGGTAACTGCAATCATTTGCATTGCCAGTTTTTTGTTGTTTTTCTGAATAGCGGTGAGTGCCATTGCTACTGTCATACTACTAAATAACAATACAATTGTATTTATAGCACCAATTGTTACGCTTAATTCCAGACTTCCTTCACGAAAGTTAGTCGGATACATGGCTCTGAAAATTGAATAAACCAAAAACAGCCCACCAAATAAAAGCAATTCTGTAAAAATAAATAACCACATACCCAATTTGGCAGCTTCGTCATCTCTGTGAACTTCGGTATGAATTTCCTTTTCGCTCATAAATTCAAATCTTATCTTGATTCTTTGATCTTTCTACCTTTATCTAATTCTTATTCATAATCATACGGATTCTCTTTAATAACTGGTTCTTCGTCGAAATTTTCAACGGATGGCGGAGAAGGAATCTGCCATTCAAGTGTGGAACCATGCCATGGATTTGCAGGTGCTTTTTCTCCTTTCTTAACTCCCTGAACTAAGTTGTAAACCATAAATATTAATCCAGAAACTAAAATTATCCCACCAATGGTTGAGATTACATGTCCTGTTTGAAATTGAGGTAAATAATCGAAATAACGACGTGGCATTCCTTGAATTCCAATAATGAATTGTGGAAAATACAATAAATTGAAACCAATAAAATTTATTGCCCATGCAATATTTGCGCGCTTGAAGTTATACATTGTACCATACATTTTTGGTAGCCAATAATGAATAGCTGCAAAAAAAGCAAAACCCATACCACCAAAAACAATGTAATGAAAATGTGCCACTACAAATGCTGTATCATGAACCTGAATGTTAGTAGCCACCGATCCTAGCAAAAGTCCCGTAGTTCCGCCAATAATAAAGAGAAAAATAAAAGCTAGAGCATATAAAAAGGGTGGTTTCAAATCAATGGAACCTTTGTACATAGTAGAAAGCCAATTGAATACTTTAATGGCACTTGGAATAGCAACAATAAACGTAAGCAATGAGAAAAACCATCGTGCCGTTTCGCTCATTCCTGAAGTGTACATATGATGTCCCCAGACAAGGAAACCTACTCCAGCAATAGCTAAACTTGATAGCGCAATTGCCTTGTAACCATAGACCTTTTTCTGACAAAAAGTTGGAATTATTTCTGTAATCACACCCATTGCCGGCAGAATCATGATATACACTGCAGGATGTGAATAAATCCAGAAAAGATGCTGAAATAAAAGCGGATCTCCACCCAAATCAGGATTGAAAAAGCCTATACCGAACAATCGTTCTGCAATTAGCATCATCAATGTAATTCCAATAATTGGTGTGGCTAATAGTTGTATCCATGCAGTTGCATAAATTGACCAAGGGAATAATGGCATGTTGAAAAAACGCATGCCTGGTGCACGCATTCTATGAATGGTTACAATAAAATTCAAGCCTGTTAATATTGAAGAAAAACCCAATACAAATGCTGCCGTAGTAGCCATTATCACATTTGTTCCGGTAGATGTACTGTAAGGTGCATAAAAAGTCCATCCTGTGTCAGGAGGACCGTCTTTCAAGAATTGAGAAGCAACAGCCATTATACTGCCTACAATAAAAATCCACCACGAAAACCGATTTAATTTAGGAAATGCAACATCTTTAGCTCCAATCATTATCGGCAAAAAGAAATTTCCAAAAATGGCAGATAAACCAGGAATAACAACCATAAAAATCATTATTATACCATGAACCGTAAATATTCCATTGTAGGTTTGCGGTTTCATAATGGTTTCGCCTGGTGCAATAAGTTCAAATCGCATTGCTAAACCCAAAAACGCGCCCACAAAGAAAAAAACAATAATTGCATACATATACAGCAATGCAATTCGCTTGTGATCTGTTGCAAAAATCCAGGAAAATATCCCTTTGTATTTTCCTTGATGCTCCAAATAGCTTACGTATTCTACTTTTTCGTCTATTTTACTCATCGTTCTTTTTATTTTTCTTTTTGGGTTTTATCAAATACACTACAATGAAAACTAGTATGAAGAATATTATTAAAGATCCTGTTATCTTAGTCACATCCAAAGAAAACTGCTTATTTTCTGGATCATAAGTATAACAAATCATCATTATTTTTTGAATAGATGTTCTGGGTTGCTCTTTGTTGGCTTCCAAAAGAGCCATTTTGAAATCTATTGGCAAAAAAGTAATCCCATACAAATAACGGGTAATCATTCCTTGCGGACTGACAGCTATAATAGCAGATGGATGCACGTAATCAAGCCCAACTGCTTTCGTCTTAAATCCTACAGCATCAGTAATTTTAAAAATAGTAGTGCTGTCGGTTGTCAAAAATATCCAACCATCTCCGTTACCTTTTGAATACCGTTCGATGAAGCGATCTTTCTTCTCTTTTGCTTTTTCGGGTGTATCTCTAAAATTAAAACTGATGGTGATTACCTGGTAATCTTTACTAAGTACAAGATCCGTTTTCTGAATAACTGAACCAACCCCTTCCAATAAAGGACTGCATAGACCCGGACAATCAAAATATACAAATGACAGAATAGTTGGTTTATCGATAAGTTGCTTCAATGTAACTATTTCGGACTTCTCATTAACAAATTTCAAATCCAATGGAATAGTTTCTCCAAGATGTTCAATTATACCCACTTCAGGGGATTGATCTACCTGAGAATACGACCTTAATGTGAAGGTAAAAAAGATGATAAATGCCAGAACAAATTTCATTTTCATAATAGTTTCATTTATTGAGAGATAAATATTACTTAATCAAAATTATCAATTAGTTTCTTCCTCTTTTATTGAATCAAAATAGACTGCTATCATTATTGCACCGCCCATTAATCCGGTATCTTTAAGCAGTTCAATCAAAGCAATTTCCCAATTTGCTGTAAATAATCCGGGAATGTGTATCGTTAAAATAAAAATCAAAAGCATTCCGGCAATCCAAAAACAGGCTATCTTAATGAATTTATTCAGCATTATGCTAATGCTTGCTATTATCAACAAAGCACCGGTCACTAAAATTGTAAAAGCACCTCCGGGAATAAATGAAGACATCATTCCCAAAAAAACACTTGTCATCAAAAAATGATTTAAACCCATTACTGCAAATGGCAATGCAAATAAAACCCTTCCAATAACTGCTAGATTTTTCATAATATTGTTTTTTAATTGATTCCAGACTTTTGTATTCTATATAAATTATAAAAAATATAAATAAAGCAAGAAATTACAAGCAACATACAAAATGTATAAGTAATAAGTAACCAGATAGGAGCTTTTGCCATTACATTCCAAATAGCTCTTTTTTCATTTAATCCCGGTTTATCGGTTGGAATTCCAATTTTCAAGTTACTTTGTGATTCAATTTCACCATAAATATCATCGTTTACTTTTACAAATATTTCCACATTTCCCGCTTTGTCTCCTGGCAGGTCTTTTGGAAAATTAAAAGTTGCAACTCCTTCATTATTTGTGCGAAGTGTATTGTCAATCTGCAAACGACCAAAGTTTCTTTTGGCAAACAACATAATTTCTGCATCTTTCAAAAAAACTACTCCTTTTGGTTCATTCGCTTTTACTTCAACCTTAATTTTATTTGTTTTGTTATCAAAGCTAGTACTAATCCGAACTAGTTCACTTTTATTCGGATCTGTTTTGGAAAGAACCTGTACATATTTTTTATTAAAACCTCTGATATATGAAATCACTTTCCAACGTTCGTTTTCAGAAAGAATATTTTTAAACGATGGCATTATCATTCGTCCGGCAACCAAAATATAAAAAAGTTCACCATCGGTAAGAGCCTGTGTTTGGGTCGATAACATATCAGGAGGAATTGGATTCAACGTTTTAAGACTATTTCCTTTTCCGGGATTGCCATGACATGAAACGCAATTTTTAGTATAAATTACTTCACCTTCTTTCGAAGTTGCATCATCAAATTTTAGGTAACTATTTTTTGCTTTTTTATCTGCCGGAACATCCCAGTTTTGGGCAAATACATTTAAGCTCAAAAATGTAGCAATGAGTATGGTGGAAACTTTATAGTATATATTTTCTTTAAACATAATCAGATTTATTTATTCTATGATTATTATACAATTCCTTTATCTTCGTGTTCTTCAATAGCTTCCTGAATTGGAATAATTGGGATAACTTTTGATAAAACAGTAATTATTATCAAAACTAAAAGTATTGGAGCTATTGTAATTAAAATTTCAATAAATGTTGGTGTATAATGTTTAAATTCGAATGGTACATTTTGAATTGGCAAAAAAGGATGTTCCTGAGTTGGAACAACAATAATATATCTTTTAAACCACGCTCCCACTAACACGAACAATGAAAGAATCATTATTGGCAACGGTTTTCTCATCTTTTTGAATAAAAGCAATAAAAGGGGAAGAACAAGTCCAAAAATTTGTGTGGACCAGAATAAAAAAGCATGCGCTCCGGTAAACAATTCCCTCAAATGAATAGCATCAGCTCGTTCCATTTTGTATCCCGGTACCATGAATTCATTAATATTGAAATATAAATACACCAATGAAACTAATACCAATAACTTTCCCATTTGATCGAAATGGTACTCAGTGATGTATTCTTTTAATTTATAATTCACACGATAAAAATACATAGCAATAATTACTGCTGCACAACCCGAAACAAAAGCGCCCGTAACGAAATATGGACCAAAAATACTAGAATCCCAACCAGTTCTGGAAGTATTTGCAAACAGCCAGGATGTAACTGTATGAATGGCTAAAGCAACCGGTATAATTAAAATTGAAAGTAACAGAACAGATTTTTTTATTATTTTCACTTGTTCGGGCGAGCCGGACCAATTGAGAGACAGCAATTTATAAATATTTCGTTGGAACTTGGGAACACGATCCAATTTATCGGCACAAATTTTCAAATCGGGAATAAGTGGTAAATAAAGTAAAAGTGCACTAATTAGCACATAAATAGTTACTACCGTAATATCCCAAACAATTGGCGATTGAATGCGCCCGTGTATAATTACATACAGTAATCTGTCTGGGCGTCCCATGTCCGAAACAATTACCAATCCTGCTACGGCAGCAAATGCAAGAGCGATGATTTCGGCAATTCGGGCAAGCGGTGCTGCCCATTTTTTGCCAAGTAAACCAAGTACTGCACTAATCAGCATACCAATCAAACTTGTGGCAACAAAAAACACAAAATTGGAAATATACATCCCCCACGACACATAATCCCGTATACCGGCAACCCCTAATCCGTCTCTAAGTTGAATAGTATATGCATAAAAACAAACTAGAAAGGAAACTCCCAAAAAACCCAACCAAATAACAAAAGCTTTATTCAGCCTTATATGTTGTAATAAATCGGTTGTAATTTTGTCAAATTTTAATTGATCTGGCATATTAAATTAATTCACAATTAATAATTAATAATTCACAATTGGCTCACTTTAGCTATTTTCTAAATGTTCTTTGGCTTCAGGTTTGTCTTTATCCTGAAATGGATATTCATTACCTTTAGGAGGCAGATAATACACTCTAGGTTTTGTCCCCAGTTCCGGCAACAATTGGTAACCACCATTATCTGCAAGCAATTTTTTAAATCGTACAGTTTCTTTTGTCGTACCATTAGTAACTGCATCTTCATTTTCGTCGCCAAAATAAAAAACACCGTTTGGACATGCTGAAACGCAATAGGGTAATTTACCTTCACGCAAAAGGTCGGCACTAAATAAACATTTAGTGATGGTTCCTTTTTTCTGTGGGATATTTAACTCTACGTTGTACACTTTATCTATATCTTCTTGGGCATACAAAGGTTCAGTCCAGTTTAAATAGCGTGCACTATACGGACAAGCAGCAATACAAAAACGACATCCGATACATCTTTCGTTATCAATTAACACAATTCCATCTGGACGTTTGTAAGTAGCATCAACCGGACAAACAGCAACACATGGAGGATTATCGCAATGCTGACATTGTTTTGGCATATAGTATGCAGGCGTATTTTTGGAATCCTGCATTTTCAATGTGGTAATATGAGATTGTTCGGGGCGTAAATGGTGTGAACTCTGGCAAGCTCCCATACATTTTTGAGCATTTCTGCATTTTGATAAATCAATGACCATAACCCAGCGTTTTCCAGCTATTCCTTCACGACCTTCTTTTTGTAGATATGTCAGATTTTCGAATTTTGATTTGGTTATTTTTGTAGTATCATTGCGTTCAATTTCCAACAACTCATTTTCCGCAGTCAGCACTTTTATTCGCTCGCTTTTGGTTTTCTTTTTATCGTAATTTATTCCCGCAAGAATAGCTGAACCACCTAAGAGAGAACCAACTCCAGCATATCCAATTAACTCAAGGAATTGTCTTCTCGAATTCTTTTTCGGTTTTTCTTCTTTTTCACTCATTCTGCTTGAAATTTATAAATAGTAAATAGAAATGATGATTAACAATAAAACAAGGAGAAATTTAGTAAGGAAATCAGAATATTTGATTTAATTTTAATAAATTCGTTTAAATAACTCATTTATTTTTTGAAGTATTCTTTATTATTTGGAAATATTTATTAGTAGGGGACAAATGTATAATAAAGATTTTATTTTGCAAACAAAAAAGTATAATAATAAATTTATAATTTGTAATTAATTCATTAGTAAATATATTACAATTTAAAAATTTTCATTTTATAAATAAACCTACATCCTTTTGTTTTATTTCAATTCTATTATTATAACCCAATAGGAATATTTAAATTTTTAGTTTAAA
>JAAFGX010000016.1 GCA_010365115.1 Paludibacter sp. | reverse complement strand
GCTACAAATATTACGGGTCTCCGACCCTAAAAATCGTCTCTTTTTTACACATCTACAAATAGCTCGGGTTTCCAACCCTTAACTACCATGCGGCTACACATCATCAAATATCTCTTCGCAACTCCGAAAATGCGAGGGTCAGCGACCCAAAACATTTGTAGGGTCGGAGACCCGTTTATATCTGTAGAATCAACAACCCACCATCCTACAAAAGGGTCAGCGACCCGCAACATTTGTAAGGTTTTTACGGGAGAGTCGAAGATTGATATTGTAATACCGTTTGCACAAACAATATAGTCCAATTACGACTTCGTCGTATGGAACATCCCGCTTAACGGGATTGGTACTATTTTTTTCCCTGTTGTACGGGATGTACCAGAAGCAACGGCATTAACAACAGTAAACATATAAAATGACTTTGGGTCATTTTATATGTACAGTTGGTATAATACGTTGCTTGTTTGTGTATTTTAACTGTAACAAAAAAAAGAATGCCTGAAATTAACAGACATTCTTTCTAAGAAACTGTCAATATATAATATACTCATAATTCAAATATAATAGTTACCTTTGTATAAAAAACAATGGAAACTAACGAAGTTATCAAAACTAGGATTGAAAAAGTTTTACCAATACTGAATGAGCGTCAACGCAGAATCTATTTAAAAGCTGAGGCTGATAGTATTGGTTGGGGTGGTATTTCAAGAATTGCGGAATTATCATCTGTGACTAGGCGAACAATAGCGAAAGAAATAACTGAACTGCCAGGTAATGAGGGTGCTACTATTACAAATCGTATTAGAAAAGAAGGAGGTGGTAGAAAAAAGGAGGTCGAACTCCAGTTTGGAATGCTACAAGCGATTGATGATATAGTATCTCCACATACATTGGGCGATCCAATGAACCCATTAATATGGTCAAGTAAAAGCACAAGAAAAATAGCATCTGAATTAATTTCTTTAGGATTTAAGATTTGTCATGAAGCGTTGCGTCAACACCTTATAAGTCTGGGTTACAGTCTTCAATCTAACAGAAAAACTAAAGAAGGTGGAGATTCTCCGGATAGAGATTTGCAGTTTGAGCATATAAACAAAACAGTTAAAGAGTTTTCTGAATACGGCGACCCTGTGATTTCCGTTGACTGCAAAAAGAAAGAGCTTATTGGAGAATATAAAAATAATGGACTTGAATGGACGCCTGTAAAAAACCCAACAGAAGTAAATGTTTATGATTTCATAGACAAAACCAATGGTAAAGCCAGTCCGTATGGAGTTTATGATATTCAGAATAATAGAGGATGGGTAAATGTCGGTATAAGTAGTGACACAGCAACTTTTGCAGTAGCTACCATAGCCGACTGGTGGAACCAAGAAGGAAAAGTATTATATTCAGCCACTAAAAGATTATATATAAATGCCGATGGTGGAGGAAGTAATGGGTCGAGAAATCACTTATGGAAAGCTGAATTGCAAAAGTTTAGCAATGATAGTGGTTTAGATATATATGTAAGTCATTTTCCTCCAGGGACAAGTAAGTGGAATAAGATAGAACATCGCTTATTTGCTTATATATCAAAGAATTGGAGAGCGATGCCATTGACTTCTTTATTGGTGATTGTAAATCTAATTGGAGCAACTACAACTACAACGGGTCTTGTTGTTAAAGCCAATATAGATGAAAATATATACCTGAAAGGAATAAAAGTATCTGAACTCGAAAAAAATTGAATATAGCAAAGAATGATTTTCACGGAGAATGGAATTATATCATTTCGCCAAATTTGTAAACTTTATTTATTGACAGTTCCTAAGTGTGGATCCAATCAGGTTGAATTAGGAAGTGGTGGAGCTGCTGATGCTAATGAGTATAATTGGAGTTTGAGCGGCTTAGTTAATGGGTGGAATCTTATTAGCTTAAATATTGCTGATGCAAATCAAATAGGAACTCCCAACCTAAGTGCCATAAACTGGTTCCGTCTTTATAATTCTAAGTCGGCAAGTATAACAACAAGACTCGATGCTATTCAGGTAGGACCAAATTTACCGCAATTTGTGAAGGGAATAAATAAAGGGAATGATTTTTTATCAGAACCGACTGGAAAATCAGTCAATATTTATCCCAACCCATTTAAACAGGGTAAATTGTCGGTGGAGATCGCTGGTTTTGAAGATATGGATAATGTTGTGATTAAGATTACAAATCTGTTGGGACAAACTATTTATCAAGAGATGTTGCCAAATAAAACCCATTTGGAATTAAACCTGCCGGGAAAACTGAACGAATCGGTTTATTTTATCTCGGTTGAATCGGGGGACACAAAAGTGGTAAAAAAACTTGTCGTGAATTAGTCTTAAATAATAACCAACAAGGTGGATGTCAATTCGGCATCCACTTTGTTGGTTGCTTTGATTAAAATATATATAAATGTTCACTTACTTTTCAAAAAGAATATATCATGAAAAAGATACTATCAATTTCAATTCTCTTATTATTAATAAGTTTCTCCGCAATTGCCGGGAATATTGTCTACCCATGGCGAGCTACAACTGCCATTGTTAAAAGTGGTCAAACTTTCGAAGTTTGGTTTAATGCCAGCAGCGGGCAGAGTGTAAATTCTATACAGCTCATAGGAGCTTACAATACAGTAAACGTTACAATGAGTACCGTTACTGGTAATTGGACATACGACCCATTATCAGGCAATACTTATAACAGAAAAATAACAGTTACAGTACCTACATCTGCCCCGGCAGACCGTTACGACCTTGTATTAAACACATCTTCAGGTGCTGAAACATCTTTCGGTGGTGTAAAAGTAATTAAAGATTATAAAGCAGATTATTACATTATGCATTGGTCAGACGGGCACTTATACCAAAGTGGTTATGATACCGATGTATTATTGAAAAGAAAAAATGCAATGATTGATATTGCCAATATCATAGATGCTGAAATTATTATCGAAACCGGTGATAATATGTACAACGTTAGAAACAATCCTGAAAGAGAAGGTTATTATTTCGTTGGAAATTCTACTTTAGGAACAAAAGGTATGGCAAAAGCGAATGCAGCTACTTTTTTAGTGCCCGGCGATCATGAAGGATTAAATGGCAACGATTTCGCACAGGGTACTGTACAAGAAAACTCGGATTTTTTCAACGATTATTGGGGAATGCAGAATCACAATTTCAAGTATGGCAATGGCCGTTTTATGAACCTCAACAATGCCTGGGGTGTATCTGCTACCAGCAATGGTGTGCATCAATATGAAGTAGATGACGCCATAGCATGGTTAAATGGTGCAGGGGCAGGTGGTAATTTTTTAGTAACTGCAGGTCATAGCTACGATAGAATGCATAAATTCATTAATAGCTCAAAACCACTGGATTTAGTTCTTGCAGGAGATAAACATCATTCTGGCTCAACCAACCCATGGGAAATAACGCCCGGTGGACCAGCTATTGCTTATATCGTTAATTCTATCAGAGACCATTTTGAGTTTAATATATTTAAGGTAAATAACACTGCAGGAACTTTCACTAAACCTGCCGGAACTACAGCTATGGTTAGTGTTATTAATAGTGGCAACCAAGATACTCCATCAACCTGGGTACCTAATCTTAAACTCACTTATGCTAGTGCTAATAATGGTTCGGTTACATCAAATACGGCAACTATTGACAATAAATTTGCTTTCGCCATTACCGGAGCTAAAGTACGTTTTGTAGTACCAAAGGGGAATTCCTATGCTGTTACAGGTGGCACTATCACACAGGAATTTAGTGGAACTAACTATTATATTGTTGATGTCAGCACTAATCTTACTGCAAATACCCCAAAAACAGTAAGTATTGGTATAGCTACTATCGCCGTTACCGGAGTTACCGTAAGCCCGACTTCAGCCAGTATATCAGTTGGCAATACACAACAACTGACAGCTACGGTTGCACCAACGAATGCTACGAACAAAACCGTAACCTGGTCAACAAGCAATGCTTCTGTTGCCACGGTAAATTCAAGCGGACTTGTATCGGCAGTTGCCGGTGGAACAGCTACCATTACGGTAACAACACAGGATGGAGGCAAAACGGCAACCTCTGCAATTACGGTCGCCACATCAGGCACTTCAAACGGCATGCAGATACTTCAGGCTGAGGATGCAACTTACAGCGGGCCTGTAGTAGCTACCAATCAGACAGGATATTATGGAACAGGATTCATTGATTTTACAAACAATACGGGTGATTATGTACAGTGGACGGTAAATGTTCCTACAGCAGGAACGTATGATTTGAGTTTCCGCTACTCACTTTTAAGTGGCAGTCGTCCACTCGAATTAAAAGTGAACGGAACTGCCAAAATAGCATCGCTGGATTTTCCTCTCACAGGCTCATGGAGTACATGGGAAAAAGTAATTACTTCACAATCGTTGATAGCAGGCAACAACACAATCCGGCTTACAACTATTGGCAGCAATGGAGGTAATTTTGACGAACTGGTTGTTGCGCCATACGTTGATGATTGCGATTCTGCAACAGGTTGGTCGTCGGCCGGTACAAACACACTCAGCTACTACACTACCGATAAAAAACAAGGAGCAGGATGTGTTCAAATGGTTGGAAGCGGGACCGACGAATACAAAAAAGTATTCTCTCCAGCCTACAATTCAAATGTTACGCTTGCTAATGGAGCGTTGTCATTCTGGTACTACGTATCGGATGTAACCAAATGTGGAACAGTACGAGTAGAGTTAAGTAGCGGAGGTGCAGCCGATGTAGATGAGTTAAGCTGGGCTTTGAGTGGATTGCTAAACGGTTGGAACAAAATCACCTTAAATCTGAGCAGTGCGTCTCAACTCGGAACGCCAAATCTGAATGCCTTGAACTGGTTCCGTATTTACAACACCAAAACAGCTAGCATTACAACCCGGATTGATGCCATTCAGCTTATTGAAACAGTTGTAATAAACAGAGCACCATCGGTAATAAGTAGTGTTATTGATTTGAAATCAAATCAAAACAAATCAGTCAATATCTATCCGAATCCTTTTAAACAAGGTAAATTATCTGTTGATATAATCGGATTCGAAGAGTTGAATAATGTTCAGGTTAAAATAACAAATCTTATGGGACAAACTATTTATCATGAGCTATTGACAAATAAATCACGTATGGAATTAAACCTGAAGGGAAAACTGAACGATTCGGTTTATTTTATCTCGGTTGAATCGGGGGACACAAAAGTGGTGAAAAAACTTGTCGTGAATTAGTCTGGAACAATAACCATTAAGGCGGATACCCCTCGGGCATCCGCCTTTTTTGGTTGTTTTTGGTTGTTTTTAGTTGAAATAACAGAAATAGTATTTTCAACCAAAGACAGCCAATCGCAATATCTTCTATTGGCTTTTTGTTATCTGAAGTATACATTATGGACTGTGTTTTGTTTATTACACAAAACATTTATTTGATTTTTTTTATTCAAGATTGAAATAGATTTTTTCCACTAAATATTGAGCTAAACACATGTAAAAACATGTTGTTTAGCTCTTTTTATTCAACTCCTTTTAAAATTAATCTTTTATTAAGCAATAATTAATAGAAGAATTCTACATTTGCTGAAAAAATGAAAAAATGAAATCATCAGCATTAAAAACATGTTTGCTTACCATGCCTGGTTTGGCAATGGCAACTTCTGTTTACCCAAATTCTGAGCAACGACCTAATATCATAATTATCCTATCTGATGACCAGGGAAATGCTGATGCTGGTTTTCAACGCTCACCAGCTACAATTTCGACACCTGCCATTGATAATATAGCAAAATCAGGAGTTGTATTTACAAATGGTTATGCCAGTGGCTATGTCAGTTCGCCAACGCGTGCCGGATTACTTACAGGCAGATATCAGCAACGATTTGGTTTTTATACAGCCAGCGATTCACGACAAGGCTTACCATTAAATGAAATAACGTTAGCTGACATGTTGCAAAAAGAAGGATATCGAACCGGTATTTTTGGCAAATGGCATTTGGGCATTGAAGCTGCATATCATCCATTGAAACGCGGATTCCAGGATTTTTATGGCTTTATGGGACATGGAGGTCACGATTATTATAATTTTTCTTGCCAGGAAGAAAAAAATTATGAGTGTATAATGCGAAATTACACTCCAGTGAACGACGAAGGTTATCTGACTGATATTCTGGCAAAAGAAGCCTGCTCATTTATTGATGTGAATGTATCTAAAAAAATCCCGTTCTTTTTGTACCTCCCTTTTAATGCTGTACATACTCCATTGCAAGCGCCCGAGGAGGATATAAAAAGGTTTAATACAGGTGACCGCAACAGGGATATTCAACTCGCCATGATCTACCGTATGGACTTAGCCATTGGCAAAGTAATGAATACCTTAAAAGAAAAAGGTGTTTACAAAAACACTATTATTTTCTTTCTTTCTGATAATGGTGGTGCAAAAGCTTCAAACGCTAATAATTTACCACTTCGCGATTTCAAACAAAGTGTGTACGAAGGTGGATTGCGAGTTCCATTCATTATGAGCTGGCCTTCGAAACTGAAACCATCGGTTTGCAACGAGCCTGTTATGTCGTTCGATATTTTACCAACAATATGTTCTGCTTTAAACATTAAACTCCCAACCGATAGGGTGTACGATGGCAAAGATATGATTCCTGCTATTAAGGGGAAATTGAAGGAGCCGCTTCACGAAAATTTGTTTTGGGATTGTAACAATATAATTTGGGCTGTTCGCGAAGGAAACTGGAAACTTGTTTATAATAAAAAGGCCGCATTGGAATTGTACGATATTGAAAAAGACAACATTGAATCGGTAAATTTGGCTTCGCAATTCCCCGATAGAGTAGCCGATATGAAAGCAACCTACGAAAAATGGCGTAGCGAAATGAAATCACCTATGGGCGATTCGAAAAAAGGCGGCAATAAGAATAAAACATCTTCGATATCATTAATTTAAGTTCAAATTATGAGCTGCAGAGAAAATTTGGGTATCTTTACTTGAGCAATCAGAATAATGAAGTTGAATTTAAACAGAAATTTAAATAGAATTAAATGAAAAAATCTTTTCTCAAAATATCACTAGTGTTAACTGTTCTAACGGCAGTTCTGCCAGTAGCCAATTCACAAGACCTTGGTGCCACTTTTTGTTGGCAGTATAAGGAAATTTACGGTGGACACGATTACCCACACAACAAATCCATTGTAACACGGAATCTTCCTTCAACTACTTCCACCAAATGGGAAGGTATGGATCAATGGTGGGAAAATATGGCGGAGGAAATAGATTATTCGGGTTTGGATTATGTGGCACTTTTATCTCGAGGAACACAGCCAAACAGGACAAAAGATCTTGGATCGGGCGATCCAAAACACATCAAAACACTTGTAAGGTACATGAAAGAGCGGGAAGCTAAATTCAAACTGTGTATTTTCGATGACCCACCGGCTTCGTGGCAACAAAGCAGAAACTATGATTTATACGACAAGGACAACACGAAATATGAACTTTTTGATTGTGCAAACCCGGATAATTACAAATACATTTGGGACTACAACCTGAAATTGGCTATCGAATACATCCCTGAAGAAATGCGCTATACAATCAATAACCGGCTTGTTATCTTTTTCTGGCAGGTTAGTTCCTCATGGATGACAAATATCGATGGAAATCTATCAAAAATTCTTGCTTACATTAAACAAGAGTGTCAAAAAACCTATGGTTTTGTACCTTACATTATTGTTCAAAAATCCTGGCTTGAGAGGGATAAATCACTAACTGCATCCTCTGTCGATGCCGTACACAACTGGTTTTCGGCTGCAGGTGGATCTTCTTATACGCTTCATACCCAGAATGGTGTTAAAACGGGTGTTGTAGTGCCTTCCTTTGTAAAACCATCGGAACCCAATAATGGTGTTTTGCTGCCAGCAATGGGAACAACCGATCAGGGAACGCGACTAAAATTCGGACTTAACAATACTGTAAATGCCGGCGCACGAACAACTTTGATTGAGGGTTTTCCTAATGCTGCTGAAGGTGCAGCTTTGTGGCGTAGTGGCGACAAACTATATTACGACTATCCCAATCAACGGCTTAATATTGTACGAAGTTATACTAGAAATCCGTATCCCGATTCGTTGCGTGTTGAAGCGGAAGCTTGCGATACATCTTCGGATTTAACAACGGGGAATAGCGGAGGTGCGTTTCTGCATGAAGGCAATTTGGATGTTGTAAAATGCACCGATAAATTAGGTGGCTGGCATATGACTAATACACAGGCTAATGAATGGATGGAATGGAAAGAATTACCTCTGCTGAAAGAAACAAAATTTCAATTGAGATATAAATCAACATCAGCCTCTTCGGTTAAGTTTTCTGTTAACGAAAATGATTTGCAAACAATCGCCTTACCATCAACAAGTGGAGCATGGACAACTGTTGATGCCGGTACTTATTCTGCTTCGGCGAATGGTTTGAGCACTGTACGACTGAACATTGTTTCGGGCACACCCGATATAAACTATTTTTTGCGGGTTTCAAATATCAACTCAACCGGCATCAACGATATTACAACCAAAAAATCTGTTTCAGTTTACCCCAATCCATTTAAAAGCGGCAAATTATCAATCAGCCTTACTGGTTTCGAAAACCAATCGGATGCGGTGTTGAAAATTAGCAATATATTGGGACAAATAATATACGAACAAGCTATAAATTCAAGCGAAATAGATGTAAATATGCCAGCTAATTTAAATGAAGCAATTTACATAGTTAGCATTGAATCCAAAAAACACAGAACATTTACAAAGCTGATTGTCAAGTGATCTCAATTTTCTTTGATCAATATGAATAAATATTTATAAAAACAATAATCACAATAGCAATGAAATCAATATATGTAATTCTCATTTCTTTATTTCTTAGTGGAAGCTTCATGTCATACAGTGCCAACATTGTATACCCCTGGCGTGCCACAACGGCAATTGTAAAAACGGGTGATAGTTTCGAGATTTGGTTTAATGCCGATGCAAATCAAACGGTGAGCTCTGTTCAGCTTAAAAGCCAATTTTTAACGCTTAGTGGAACAAATATGAACATTACAAACGGCACCTGGACTTTCGATCCTGTATCGGGCAATAAATACAACCAAAAAATCGCCATAACCATACCGGCAGGCACTCCGGCCGACCGCTACGATTTGCTATTGAACACATCAACCGGTCAGGTTACTTCATTTGGCGGAGTAAAAGTAGTAAAGGAATTTAAAACAGAATATTATGTAGTACATATTTCCGACGGACACTTGTATCAAGGGGGTTATGATAGCGATGTAATATTGCAACGGAAAAGCCTTATCGTTCAAATGTCCAATATCATGGATACCGAAATACTGATTGAAACAGGTGATAATATGTATAATGTCCGCAATCACCCTGAACGGGAAGTGGAGTATTTCTTGGGTAAAAGTTCCATTGGAACCATTGGAATGGCAAAAGCTTCGGCTGCTACCTTTGCTGTACCGGGCGATCACGAAGGACTTAATGGGAATGATTTTATGCAGGGTACCGATCAGGAAAATTCTGATTTTGTAAACGATTATTGGGGGTTGCAAAATCATTCTTTTAAATATGGAAGTGCACGTTACATGATGCTTAATAATGCATGGGGTTTATCGGCAACAAATAATAAAGTATATCAATACCAGGTTAATGAGGCTATTGCATGGTTAAATGGTGCGGGTGCTGGTGGAAATTTCTTGCTGACTGCCGGACATAATTACGACAGAATGTTTCATTTTATCAACAATGTTCATCCACTAAATCTTTGTTTGTCGGGCGACAGACACAGCCAAGGTAATGGAAACCCATGGGAAATTACACCAGGTGGTCCACGCATTTCGTATACCTGCAACGACCTCAGAGGTGGAATGAAATATATTATTTATCGAGTAAACAATAACACAGGAACTTTTACATTGCCAGCCGGAGGCACAGGCTTGATTGAAGCTAAAGCAAGTGGCGATGTGAACATTCCTTCAACCTGGGTACCACGACTTAAACAAACTTTTTCGGCAGCAAATAATGGTACTATAAGCACGAACTCGGTTACTGTCGAGAACAAATTTCCGTTTCCGATTTTGGGAGGGAAAGTGCGCTTTGTGGTACCCAAAGGAAGTACATACGATGTTACAAATGGAGTTGTTAGTCAGGAATTTGATGGCACATCCGTGCATGTGGTTGATGTAAGCTTTAATGTGGAAGCTAATAGCTCAACAACCGTATATATAGCAGTCGAAGCGACTGCTTTAAATGATATAAAGTCAAAAAAGTTAGAAAAAGATTTTTCTATCTATCCAAATCCATATAAACAAGGGAATTTATATCTAAACTTAAATGGGTTTAATGAAGAAATATCCATTAAAATAAGTAATCTATTGGGACAAACTATTTATCAGGAGAAATCAATAAACAAAAGCCACGTAGAATTTAACCTTTCTGGAAAATTAAACGATGCTATTTATTTTATTTCGGTTGAATCAGAACAATCGAAAATTACACGAAAATTAGTAGTTCAAAATCGATAAACTGCACTTTAAAATGTCATATCAAAACAAACAAAAACTGCTAACCAGTTTAATCTCAACAACCGTGCTTTCGTTAT
Source organism: Paludibacter sp. (assembly GCA_010365115.1). Lineage (GTDB taxonomy): Bacteria > Bacteroidota > Bacteroidia > Bacteroidales > Paludibacteraceae > Paludibacter. The sequence goes on along the minus strand of JAAFGX010000016.1, from coordinate 52,944 downwards.
CTCCAACAGGGGCACAAACTGTTGTAAAACAACCTAATATTGTATTTATATTAGCCGACGACATGGGTTATGGCGATGTAAAATTTTTTAATCAAACGGCCAAAACAGAAACGTCGAATATTGATTTATTGGCACAAGAAGGAGTTGCGTTCGACGAAGCATTTTCAAGTGCTGGCGTAAGTACTCCAAGTAGATACGGCATATTGACCGGTCGCTATTGCTTTCGCTCGCCACTGAAATCGGGCGCTATCAATGGTCATGGAAAACTGGTTATTGAAAAAGGGCGCCAGACGATTGCATCGGCATTAAAAGAACAAGGATATGCTACAGCTTGTATCGGGAAATGGCATTTGGGCGTGGAGTGGCAAAAGAAAGACAAGACCAAACCTTTAGTTCCCGAAAGTCAGTACGCTACAACAAGCAATGTGAATTACCGAAAAGGTGTAACTTACGGACCCAACAATTATGGCTTTGATTATACGTATATTTTACCTGCTTCGTTGGATATGCCACCCTATTTGTTCCTAAAAAATGGAAAGCTTGTTGGCAATAAAATTGTTCAGATTTCCGACATTTATCCCTTGAGAAAAAGTGATACACAAACTGATTATGACTCAACTTATATTGACAATGATGGAGTTTACTATGGTCGTGGTGTTTGGTGGCGGGCTGGTGAGATGGAAGCTAATTTTCGTGTAGAGCGGTGTTTGCAGGACATTACAAAAGAGTCATTGAGCTACATTCAAACGCAGACACGAAGAAAAAAACCATTCTTTTTGTACATGCCCTTAACTTCGCCGCATACGCCCTGGGTGGTCGACCCCAAATTTAAAGCAAAAGGTCAGGTTGGCGATTATGGCAGCTTTGTGTCGCAAACTGATGATGTTGTAGGTCAGGTGGTTGCACAGCTTAAAAAACTCGGCATTTACGAAAATACCCTGATTGTCTTTTCGAGCGATAATGGTGGAGCGTGGCGTAAACAGGATATTGAAAAATGGAATCACAACTCAAACGAAGGACGAAGAGGTCAAAAAGCGGATGTGTACGATGGTGGACATCACATTCCGCTTATAGTGAGTTGGAAAAATGTGTTCGATAATCAGCTTGTTAGTCAGCCGGTTAGCTTGATTGATATTTTTTCGACATTAGCCAACATTGCGAATTATAAAATCAAACCAACCGAAGCGGAAGATAGTTACAGTTTTTTACCATTGTTGCAAAAAAAAGGAAATTCAGCACGCGACTTTGTTATTTTTCATTCATCATCCGGCATGTTTGGCATCCGCCAGGGCGACTGGAAATTGATTGAAGGCTTGGGTTCGGGTGGATTTACAGACCCAAAGTTTGAAAAACAAACGCCAAACGGACCAAAACATCAACTTTACAACATTAAAACCGATCCTCTTGAGCAAGTAAACCTTTATTTGCAATATCCCGAAATTGCAAAAGCGCTATATTCAAAATTACAATTGGTCAAAACGCAACATTGATGCTTTAATTCTTTATCTTACGCCTGATTTTCAGTTCTAAAAATCAATGTCTCTATCTTTTCTTTTTAATTTTATTAATCAGTTGAACATATATTTACTTAAAATAAAGAATTCAATATGCATTTTTATTATGAAGCAATCACTTCTAATACTTTCTTTCATTTTACTTCCCATTTCTCTTTCAGGTGTTACAAAACACGGCACTAATCCACTATTCAATTCGTTGGATTACAAAATTATGTGCGGCTATCAGGGTTGGTTTACGGGTAAAAACGATGGCAGTGGTTACGATTGGAAACATTATAGTAAAAAAGACACAACTGTTAACCCCAACGTATCGCGCTTCGAACCGGGCTTTAGTCATATTTCTTACTGGCCCGATACCAGGGAGTTGGATAATGATGAATTATTTCCAACTGCTTTCAGATTGGCAAATGGTGATGTAGCTTATGTTTATAGTGCCTACAAACGAAAAACGGTGGAGCGCCATTACAGGTGGATGCAAGAATATGGCATTGACGGAACTTTTGTTCAGCGTTTTATTTCAAATACGCGTATTGCAAATTCTAACCAACTGAGACTTCGCAATTTTAACGATTCGGTACTTATGCATTGTTTCTCCGGGGCAAAAAAATACAATCGTTCGCTGGCAGTAATGTACGATTTGTCGAGCGCCGTTAGTACAGATAAAGCTGTGCTAATGAATGATTGGAAGCACTTAGTCAATGATTTAAAAGTTACGACTCAAACGCCCAATAACTACTTGTATCACAACGGGAAACCTCTTGTTTGCCTTTGGGGTATTGGCTTTGGTGATGCCAAACATGGTGGATTGAGTTTGCTGCAAATGGATTCATTGATTACGTTTTTCAAAACCGACCCGGTTTACGGGGGTTGTGCCGTTTTGATAGGGGTACCATTTTCATGGAGATTATTAAAATACGATGCAACCACCGATCCTTATTTGTGGGAAGTAATTAAACATGCCGATTTTATTAATCCGTGGGCTGTAGGTAGGTTTAGAACGATTGATTTCATTACACAAACCAATATCAGGGTTGGAGTCGCAAATACTACGTATGATAAAGTTGTAGAGGGTGATTTGGCTTGGTGCTCTGCTAATGGGGTTGGTTATTTGCCCAGTATCTGGCCCGGTTCGTATACCTACAATATGGATTTTAATACTGCCGATTTTGGTTCGTCAAGCACCACTATTAGGGGACGAAATCAAGGAAATTTTCTATGGCAACAAGCCTACAATAACATCGACAATGGAGCTAAATCTATGTATGCAACCATGTTCGACGAGATGGACGAAGGTACTTGTTTATTTAAATGTACTTCCGATTATCCGGTAAATATTTATGACAAGTATTTGGATTATGAGGGCTTCGGTTCGGATTATTATTTGTGGATGGTGGGCGAACTCTCACGCCAATTGCGAGGGGAAACTGCCAATGTTTCGGTTATTGCGAAACAATCAAAAGTAGCCGATTTTTCAGCCACCATAAATACCACCAATAAATCGGCTTCCACGCTTACTTTTAAAATTACTAATTTGTTTTCGGGACGAAAAGTATATATGTCATCGGCTTATGTAATTCCTTATGGAGCTCCAACAGTTGGCGCAAAACGTAATAGTTTGTATTTTCCTACACAAATCACTGCTGATATTTCTAATGTGATTTCTTGTAAACAAGCTCATTATCTTACTTTTATTGAAGTTGACCCAAGTGATAATGTGATTTCCTATAAATCAGTTCAGAATGATTTTGCAACAGCCGTAGATAATATTCATGCAAATGGCATTAAATGGACGGTAAATAATCAACAGTTGGAAATCAGTTTTAATGATTCATTTGCTTCATTCGGATATTTAAGATTGCTTGATATAAATGGAAAATTACAGAAAATAATTGATGTAAATTCCGATAAGATTTCAGTTGATATGAGACAGTTTGTGCATGGAGTTTATGTTGTTGAGTCAATGACAAATAATGAATTTGGTAGAATTAAAATTGTATATTAACAGAAGTCGTAAAAATCAAAAGTCATGAAAATAATTAAAACTGTCATTTCCTTATGTTTGGTATTGGCTTTTTTGGCACCTGATACTAACGCCCAGACAAATACCTCGAAACAACAAGTAAAACTCGCTATTGCGGGGATGACTCACGGTCATATTGCATTTATTTTACGGCGCAAAGACAAGGGGGATTTCATTCTTTCGGGAATTTATGAACCAAACAAAGAGCTGGCGTTGAGTTTGGCTAAAAAATACAACTTCAATCCCAGCCTGATTTATAACGATTTGGGTAAAATGCTTGACGAGGTGAAGCCCGAAGCAGTTGTGGCATTTGGATCTGTTTTCGAACACATGGCGGTTGTTGAGGCCTGTGCTCCGCGTGGAATTCATGTCATGGTTGAAAAGCCATTGGCAACAAATGTTGCACATGCCGAAAGAATGGCTGAATTGGTTCATAAATATAACATTCAATTGTTGACGAATTATGAAACTTCCTGGTTTCCCACCACAGCGAAATCATTTCAACTGGTGAATGACAGTAGTTTTGTCGGCAAATTGAGAAAAGTGGTAATTCATGACGGACATAGAGGACCAAAGGAAATAGGTTGTGATAAAGTATTTCTGGAGTGGCTTACTGATCCGGTGCAGAATGGTGGCGGTGCTCTTATTGATTTCGGATGTTATGGCGCCAACCTAATGACTGGATTGATGCATGGAGAAAAACCCATTTCGATTACAGCGGTGACCAGGCAATTCAAACCGGAAATTTACCCCAAGGTGGATGATGATGCAACTATCGTAGTTAATTATAAAAATGCCCAATGTATTATTCAAGCATCCTGGAACTGGCCTTTCGACAGAAAAGATATGGAAATTTATGGTGAATCCGGTTATGTGATTACCATCGATAAGGAAAATATGCGTGTGAGAAACCGGGAAATGCGTACTGAGAAATCGGAAGTTATTACAGCAAAGGATATTGAAGTTTACGAAGATCCTTTCACTTATTTTTACGATGTATTAAAAGGGAAAACTACGATGAACCCGGATGGCCTTTATGCTCTCGATAACAATATTATGGTAGTGAGAATTCTGGAAGCTGCCCGTGAATCGGCTCTGAAAGGGAAAACAGTCAATTTAAGATAGCAGATAATTCAAACTTATAATTAGTTCTACTTTACCAAATTAAAAAAATCAATTCCACATCGACCCCCAAACGCCCGACCTCACGCATCGGTATGTGGAGTTGTCAAATTTGAACAGTATTAAAAAATGATGTAGTATTTGATTTTTATTGTAATCTCCTAAATTTCCACTCTCTTATTCAAAAAAAGCGTTTTAATTGTTATAAAACACTAATTTTCTTTCTTCCTCATATCATATTAATTAAAAATTAATCGTGCATTAATAGTGCAACGCTATTTTTGTGTGCATAATTTAATTTTCGACCTTTTCATATCAAAATCACATTGCTCAAAAAACTTCTTTAATCATGAATTTCACAAAAAAAATCTTCTTTGTTCTTTTGTTATTTGTTACGACAGTTTCGTCTGCGCAAACAAAGGCACCAAACTCAAAAAAAGTTACATCAACCAATCAGGTATCGGAATTTGTGAAAAGTCCCTATTTACTTTACACGGGTAAAAATACGGAAATGTTGATTCTTTGGCAAACAGCAAGCAGCAATTCCTGCCGTGTAGATTGGGGAACCGACTTGACTTATGCTACTGGCAATCAGCCAACAACCGAGTACGGAACAGACCATCAGCACAAACTAACAATAACAGGTTTAACGCCAGGGACTAAATATTTTTATAAAGTTACAGTAAATAATGCTGAGTCGAAAACAGGCGATTTCATTACCGGAGTTGCTGATAATGAAACAGCTGTTAGCTTTTACACCTATGGCGACACGCGTACCTATCCGGCAAACCACGATGCGGTGGCAAAAAAAATATTAGATGAAATAGCATTAGACCCCAAATCGCAATCGATTATGATGTTTAATGGCGATTTTGTGCAATACGGGAACGCGGAAGAGAGTTGGACAAATGAGTTTTTCGACCCGCAATATACTAATATACAGAAGTTAATCTCCCGAGTGCCCTATCTTACAAGCATGGGTAATCACGAAGGTCAGGGATTATTGTTTGCCAAATATTATCCTTATCCTCAATTTGTTTCGGGCAGATATTATTATTCTTTCGATTATGGTCCCATCCATTTTACAATTATCGATCAATACACTCCCTACACACCCGGAAGTGCTCAATATACGTGGTTGGAAAATGATTTAGCCACATCGACTAAACCATGGAAAATCATTATGGATCACGAACCTGGTTGGAGTGCCTATCCCATTTCGGGTGGTAATGGAAACAATTTAATTGTTCAGAATTATATCCATCCGCTTTGCTTGAAATATGATGTTCAGTTTGTTTTTTCGGGACACAATCATTTTTACTCGCGCGCCGATGTGAATAATGTGATGCACATTACTACAGGTGGTGGAGGAGCGCCATTGTATCCACCCGCAGCACGAGAAAACATAGTAATAATGGATAAATCGTACCATTTTTGTAAAATGGAAATTGATAATACGAATCTGAAATTTAAAGCCCAACGGAGCGATGGAACCATTATTGAATCATTCGATTATGTAAAATCAAATGACCCCGGCATTTATTTGTCTCCACGAACGGTTTTGACAAAACCCGCAGCAACACACCAATTATCGGCTGTTGTTTTCCCCAAAGCGCATGCTAACGAACAAATTAGCTGGACGTCGGACAACACATCCGTTGCAACCGTTAGCTCTACCGGACTTGTATCAGCTGCATCAGACGGTAACGCAACTATAACTGCTTCGGTGCTTGGAGGAACTAAATCGGCCACTGTAACTATTTCTGTTGCTGCTTATACCGGCGAATTGAGCCTGGACAATTGCGATGCTACCACAGGGTGGACAGTATCTTCGTCAAATGCAATGACTTTAAACACAACTGATAACAAAGAAGGATCAGGTTGTATTCAAATTATCGGGAATGGAACTGAAGAGTATAAAAAAATATCCGCTACACCTTTCAACTCCGGTTCAACCCTTGCAAATGCTGTATTGAAATTTTGGTATTACATTTCGGATGTAACCAAAACAGGAACTGTCAAAGTGGAACTTGGTAGTGGTGGAAAAGCCGATACAAACGAATTTCAATGGGGATTAACAGGACTTGTAAATGGTTGGAATCAAATAACGCTTAAAACAAGTACCGCATCCAAAACCGGCGAACCGGATTTAACGGGCATAAACTGGTTTCGTATTTACGCTACAAAAACAGGAAGCGTCACCATACGGATAGATGATATTCGGCTGGGGCCTGAAGCTTTGTTTTCGGGATTACAAAACACCAATGAAATGAATGGAAAATCGGTCAAAATATATCCAAACCCGCATGAATCCGGTAATCTGTTTGTTGACTTAAACGGATTTGAGGATGCGCCTAGAATAAATTTCATAATATCCAATCTCAGCGGTCAGGTGGTTTTCCAAAAAATGCTTTACAACACATCGCGATCCGAAATAATTTTACCCGACACTTTACAAGAATCAATCTACCTCGTTTCAGTGGAAGCGAACAAAATAAAGCTGGTGGACAAGCTGATGCGGTATTAGTATTAGAAAATTATTAGCTCCTGAAACTAGGGCTGTTCATTTATAAACAAAAAATATGAAGACAATCACAAATTACAAATCAATTTTTAGAATTGCATTGTTTCTGGCATTATCAATTGGTAGTGTAAATGCAAACAAACATGCTAAACAAACGAAATATCCAACTTATAATGGGTTAGTGATGGCCGGTTATCAGGGTTGGTTTCGCGAAGCTACAGACGGAATGCTTTACCCTGATGAAAATAAAGTGCGTCTCGACATGTGGCCCGATGTATCCGAATACGAAAAAACATATCCAACAGGATTAAAACATGCCGATGGCAGTACAGCCAGGTTTTTTAGTTCAACCGACAAAAGCACTGTCGATCTTCATTTTAAATGGATGAAGGAATATGGCATTGATGGTGTGTTTATGCAGCGTTTTTTCAACAAAACAAAACCAAAGGGACCGCGTAGTACAACTACAACTGTTTTAAAAAACGCATTTGAAGCTGCTTCGAAATACGAGCGGGCAATTGCGGTAATGTACGATTTATCCGGCTTGAAAGCAACGGGCGAAGATTGCTCGTCGATTATTGAAGACTGGAAATTTCTGGTCGATTCGTTGAAAGTTACCAATCAACAAGGTGCAAAAACATATCTTTACCACAATGGCAAACCACTCGTAACAATTTGGGGAGTGGGTTTTCCGGATCGTCCTTATAACATTCAAAACATTGGGCTTGAGCGATTAATCGACTTTCTGAAAAATGACCCGGTTTACGGTGGTTGCTCAGTAATGCTCGGTGTACCAACTTATTGGCGCGACCTGAATGCCGATTGCAATCCGGATCCGTATTTGCACGAACTTATCAAAAAATGTGATATTGTTTTGCCCTGGATGGTACAACGCTTTACGCCATTGCTCCACAACGAAATGGGTAGATACAGAGATGCTATTAAAAGTGACATGAATTGGTGTAAAACCTACAATCTGGATTATGTGCCATGCGTTACACCCGGTTTTAGCTGGCACAATTTGAGTCGGTTCGAATTTCCTGACGATGTAAAACCTTCCGGGTCAATTCCACGTCAGGGTGGAAAATTCTACTGGCAACAAATGTCGACAGCTATTAATGCCGGCGCATCCATGCTTTATGTGGCTATGTTTGACGAAGTAAACGAAGGAACAGCCATTTTTAAATGCACCGACAATCCACCGATAAGCGATTTTGCTAAATTTGTGGGTATGGACGGATTGCCTTCCGACCAGTACTTGTGGCTTACCGGAAAGGCTGCTGAATTGCTTCGAAAGGGAGCGATTTTTCCTGCCGAAATGCCAAACCGAAACAAAAAACAATAATTAATAAATTAAAAATCAACGCTTAAAAATTGTACGGAAAATCATGACATCACACACTTTTTGGGGATTATCCCTGCTCGACATTGCAATTATCATTTTCTATTTTGTATTAATCATTATCATTGCCATACGTGCCGCCCGTAAAATTAATAATCGTGATGATTATTTTATGGGGGGAAGACGTTTTGGAAAGCTTATACAGACATTTGCGGCATTCGGACAAGCTACATCAGTCGAAAATGTGACAACAACTTCGACCATGGTAAATTCCAATGGTGCATCGGGTATCTGGGCAATGCTGGCTGGCGGGTTAATAAACTTACCGGTATTTTGGATGACTTCCATTTGGTATCGGCGATTGCGATTGCTAACGTTGGGCGATTTTTTCGAGGAACGTTACGATTCAAAACGCATGGCGGCGTTTTATGCTGTATGTCAATCTATTTTCTTTGTGTTGATTGCAGCCATCGGTTTTGTGGCTATGTCTAAAACGGTATCGGCAGTGGCGTCCAAACCCGTTTCTGAATTGAATACTATAGAGCGTGTGGAGTATTACAAAGCTGTGGAAAGAGAGAAATTAGAAACCGTTGATTTTGCGCTACTCAATGATGATCAAAAATCACGTTTGGTGGAGTTGCAAACTCTCAATCCCAAAAAAGAATACTCATACTTCAACGAAAACTGGCTAATATTTATTGTTGCGTTGGTATCTTTTCTGTATGCAAGTAAAGGCGGACTTATTGCTGCGTTTAGGGTCGATTTGGTGCAGGGGATATTCATAATTATTTTATCCATTATGCTCATCCCTTTTGCAATGGCCAAAATAAACCTGCAATTTGGCAGCGAAGGAGTACTGGGAGCATTTGAAACCATGCACAAAGTATTGCCGGCATCGTTTATGGAAATTTGGGGTTCGCCAAGTCTGATTGAATTCTCGTGGTTCTGGATTGTCGGATTCTCGGTTATGATTGTTATAACTACTGCTGTACAAGCTAATCAGATGACAGCCTGTGGTTCAGCAAAAGACGATTATACGGCTCGCTACGGGTTTGTCACAGGCATGTTGCTTAAACGCTATACAAGTGTAATGTGGGGTTTTGTGGCACTGCTTACTGTTGTGCTTTACGGCAATTCAATTTCTGACCCCGACTATGTGTGGGGACTTGCCACGCGTGATTTACTCGGACCGCTCAATATGGGTCTGGTAGGTTTGATGATTGCTTGTCTGATTGCGGCATTAATGTCTTCGGCTTCAGCGTTTATGCTTACCGCGGCGGCATTAATTACCAATAATCTGTACCGTCCGTTCCGTCCAAATTGTACTGAAAATCATTATATATGGGTAGGTAGAATTTTTAGTGCTTTCTATATGTTATTTTCGGCATACATTGCCACGCAATCCAAGGGTTTGTTTGAGCTTTTTAAAATGACGATGATGTTCAACAGTATACTTGCAGCTGCTTTTTGGATGGGAATGCTTTGGCGCCGTTCCAACCGTGCAGGAGCATGGGCATCCATGGTGGTCATGTTTATTGCCACTGTCATTTTGCCATTCGGAATGCCTCTGCTTCCGGATATGCGCACTTCGGAATATTTAAGTAAAACAACACTTGCAATACCTGTAACAAGAACCTACATCGCTCGCGAAATGGACGTTCAGCAACGCAATGAGGCCATTGTGACATGGAATAAGTTGAGCGCCATTGGAAAATCGGAAGGCAAACGTCCATTGGCACTTAAAACAGGTGATAAATTTGAGAAAAAGGTTTTATTGCCAAAAAAATCCATTTTCTGGAGCGAAGGAATAAAATATTCAGGTGAAAGTGCTGTAGGAAAAGGGTATCTGAAAGTGGAATTAATTGCGTTGGACCGTATGGGTTGGGATTTATCCAACAACTCCTATTCGTTGAACGAAACGCTGACCTTCCTTTTCCGTATAATTTTCCCTTTCATGATACTTATGTTAGTGGCATTTTTTACAAAACCATTGGAAAAAGAAGTGCTGGATCAGTTTTATGGAAAAATGCTTACACCGGTTATTGGTTCGCACGAAGACGATGATCGGGCAATGGAACTTACACGCGCCACCCCTACCCGATTCAACCACCTGAAAATTTTCCCTGAATCGAATTGGGAATTCCGCAAGTGGAACCGCCAGGACTGGACAGGTGTAATCGTATCATGCCTTGCAGTAGCCAGTGTTGTTGCTTTGTTGGTGTTTATCGTTAGTCTGGGTAGTTAATTTTTTAAGGGGGACAAGCGACTTCCCAGTCGCTTGAATATTTGAATAGCCATCATGCAACTGAAAAGTTACTTGAAAAGCAATCAAGCGACTGGGAAGTCGCTTGTCCCTCGGTAGCATTTTTCAACTCTGAAAAATCAAAATACATGATTAAATCTTTTTAAGCACATAATATTTCTTAAAAATGTGTGAAAAGAAAGCGAATTTTTGTCCATCGACAACATTTTCCTTTCTTTTCCTCATTTTACAAACGCTATTAATTAGAATTTAAGCATTAATTAATACTTCATTTCTAATTTTGTGCCTTATAAATTGCTAATAATCGAATATTACTTCAAACTTTAAAAATATTTTTCAATAATGATGAATGAAACGAATGCCTTCAACAAAACAGCATTGATAGCAGATGCAGTCCCAAATATGCCTTGGGAACCAAAACCAGCCGATTGCAAAGAAGTAGTATGGCGACACAGTACAAATCCAATTATCGATTTGCATCCAATGCCGAAAGCACGCAGTGTATTTAATAGCTGCGTTATTCCGTGGGAAGATGGTTTTATCGGTGTGTTTCGTGTCGATTCGCTCTCTATGGATCCTAATTTACATTTGGGCACAAGCCCCGATGGCATTAAGTGGACCATTGAAGAAGAACCTATCAATTTCATTTCGTCCGACCCGGCTCTGGGCAAAATAACTATTGCCTACGATCCTCGCTTGTGTAAAATCGAAGATAAATATTATATTACCTGGTGCAATACGTATTACGGAGCTACCATTGGACAAGCCTGGACAACCGATTTCAAAACTTTTCACCAGATAGAGAATGCCTTTTTGCCTTTTAACCGCAACGGTGTATTATTTCCAAAGAAAATTAACGGCAAATTTGCCATGCTCAGTCGGCCCATGGGTCAGGGTATGGCCGTAAATTATGGCGACATTTTTTACAGCGAAAGTCCCGACCTGACTTACTGGGGAAAACACCGGATCGTTTTTACACGCGGACCAGGCAAATGGGAACGAGTGAAAATTGGTCCCGGACCAATCCCTATCGAAACAACGGAAGGATGGTTGTTGCTTTATCATGGAGTAACCGATACTTGCGACAGTTTTGTTTACAGTATGGGAGCAGCCATATTGGACATTAATGAGCCGTCGAAAGTGCTTTACCGTTGCAAGTTTCCGCTTATGACACCCGAAAAAATTTACGAAACTGCCGGTTACGTTGGAAATGTAGTTTTTCCAACAGGTGTAGTAGCCGATGGTGCAACCGGTCGCTTGGCAATTTACTACGGTGCTGCCGATACGTATACCGCCATTGCTTATGCTAATATCGATGAGATTATAGCATACACAAAAGAGCATGCATGGAAATAAAATAACCTCTATGTCTCCAACCTCACCTCAACCCTCTCAACCTCTATCCCCCTTCGGGGACTTTCTCTGACCTCACCCCAACCCCTCTCCATTTGGAGAGGGAGAAAGAAGAGAAAGAAAGTTGAAAATAGTTTTGGGAGAAGGAGCAAGAGGGGATTTTGAAGATACTTTCGTCTCGCTTGATTACATCATTAAAAATTAGACATATTTTTTTATTAATAACAAATTCTCAATTAAAAACAATTTTAAAAATTCAATTTTATGAAAAAGCTATTTACGATTTTTCTTTTAAGTGTGCTTTTTGTAAGCACAACATTTGCTGCAAAAAACTGTGTGTTTATTGTAAAAACAGATGCAACTGCAGATCAGAATATTATTAATTATCTGATTGCAAACGGATATACTGTTACCGTTTCTGTTGCTAATGGTACAGTTCCAACAGGTGAATATGATCTTGCAGTAATTAGTGAAACGAATGGATCTAACGATGCTGTTTGGAAAGCATTCAGGAATGCTCCTTTACCTCTTGTCGCCTTAAAAACATTTTGTGCGAGATCACAGAGCAACGCATTAAGTTGGCTTACTACAAATGTTACCGGCACTGATTTTGCGAATACAACCGATGTATCTGTTACGACTGCAGCTGCAACACATCCAATTATGGATGGTGTTACTGAAAATCCTCAGTTTCATTATCAAACAGTAATAGATGCTTGGAATAATCCGGTAGCACTACAATGGTTAAATTTCCCGACTTTGCCTGCAGGCGCAACTATAATTACAACTGTTACTATAGGCACGGGTACTACCTATACACTTACTGGTCCACTTCCACAAACTATTGCTTTCGAACGTAACACTACAATGAACTTAGGAACATTAGCAAATAGAGCTGTCATAGCTGGGTTCAACAATTTTGCTAATGCACAATTGACTCCTAATGCTTTGAAAGTAATCAAACAAGCGTGCGATTGGGTTGAGGCTGGTGGAAAAAGCACGGCTATACGTAGTGTAGTTTCTAATAACCTTCTTAAAAAATCAGGTAACGAATTAGTAAATCCAACTAATTTGGAAGTTATAGTTTACAACACATTGGGCGCTCGTATCCTTAACTCTAAAGAATCTTCTATTAACCTTAGTGGATTAACTAAAGGTGTATATGTTGCTAAAACAAATGCAGGTGTATTAAAATTTGCCCTGTAATTTTAAATTATTTAACTGACCTAAGTCGATTTAGACTTAGGTCAGTGTTTTTTATTCTTTATTCCGCCTTTAGGGGGCAAGGAACTTTAATAATCAAGATGAGAAAAATAAAATTAGTTGCAATTTTCATAATTGCCATAACAGTTGTTTATGCACAAAAACAACCTAAAAATGTTGTATTTATTATTGGCGATGGTATGGGGATTGCCCATATTTACGCCGGCATGGTAGCTAATGGCAATCAGTTGCAAATGGAACGTTTTAAAAACCTTGGCTTTTCAAAAACGTATTCGTCCAATAATTTTACTACCGACTCGGGAGCTGGAGGCACTGCTTTGGCATGTGGTGTAAAGACCAAAAACGGCATGATTGGAATGACACCCGATTCTGTTGCAGCCGAATCGATACTGGAAGTGACCGAAAAAAACGGACTTTCCACGGGCATGGTTACTACCTGTGATATGACACACGCTACACCGGCCTCATTTATAGCACATCAGGTAAGTCGGAAAATGACCCAGGAAATTGCTGCCGACTTCTTAAAAACCGATATTGATGTTTTTATTGGTGGCGGACGCAAGAATTTTGAAAAAAGAGATGACAACCGAAATCTGACTAACGAATTAAAAGCTAAAAATTACAATATTGCCTACACTCTGGATGAAGTCAAAAAAATAAAATCGGGAAAATTAGCCGGATTGTTGGACGATGAACATAATCCTCCAATGCCCGAAAGAGGCGATATGCTACCTGATGCCACTATGGCAGCCCTGGACATTCTGGATAACAACAAAAAAGGCTTTTTCTTGATGATTGAAGGTTCACAAATTGACTGGGCCGCCCACAATAATGATGCAGGACAAATTGTGAAAGAAGTGCTCGACCTGGATAAAACCATCGGGAAAGTGCTGGATTATGCCGTAAAAAACAAAAATACCCTAGTAATAGTAACTGCCGACCACGAAACAGGTGGATTTACAATGCCAAAAGGAAATATGGCAAAAAAGGAATTTACCGGAGCATTCAGCACAAAGGATCATTCGGGCGTGTTGGTACCCGTTTTTGCATTTGGGCCAGGTGCCGAAAACTTCACCGGTTTTATGGAAAATACTTCGTTCAAGAACAAATTAATCAAACTATTGAAATTGAAAAACTAAAGACTGATCAATATATATTTAACAGGAATCAACATGCAAAAAATAGATGATTATTCGATGGAGTTGAACTTCACCGAAGTTTACCGGAAAAATTTAAATGAACATATAGCCATACGCGAAGCAAAATGCCATCAGGCGCAGTTTCCGGCTGTGCTTACCGAAATTCAGGACAACGACCGATTGGCAGGACGTACCTTTTGGGGTTGGGTGGGTTTTAGTCCGCACAATGCTCCCGGAGGCGCTGCATACGGCTATTTTTGCCACGAACAAAAAATTATCGAAGCCATTGAACGGGGTAATATTCCGATAGAACAACGCGATGGTGTACACGAAATGCTTCATTTCTGGAAAAAAGAAACTTCGAAAGCCAAAGTGGAAGCTGCCTTTACCGAAAAAATGATCCCGACGCTTTTTCGTGATGAAATAGTATCGCTACCATACAATTTTAAACCGCTGATTGCCAATCCAATTTACCGTATGGCTGGTGTTTTTGTGGATTACGAGAAATTATTGCGACTGGGAATTCCCGGTTTAATGACTGAAATAACAGAATACCGCGATAAATCTAAAGATTCAGGTGGCGATTATCAGCTTTACGAAGGCATGTTGATGGCGTTGGATGTGTTTATTGATTCCTGCCACCATTACGAAAAGCAAGCCACCGAAAAAGCAAAGGCATGCGATAACCCGAAACGTGCAAAGGAATTAATTGAATTAGCTAAAGTTTTAAAAAACAATGCAATCTACAAACCCGAATCGTTTTACGAAGCATTGCAATTATCGTGGCTTTATACGTTGATTTGCGGTTCGTTAGAATTGGGAAGGGTGGATGTTTATTTGGGCGATTTTTATGTAAACGATATTGATAATGGCATAATTACCGAAGAAGAAGCGTTGTCGTTAATGCATTCTTACTGGCGATTGATAAATGAACTGTTCCGCGATGTGGACGGCAGGGTTATTATTGGTGGTCGCGGACGGAGAAACGAAGAAAATGCCGACCGCTTTGCTTTGTTGGTGCTCGAAACCATGCGGACGTATGGAAGAGCAATTCTGCCACAAACCACGCTCCGTTTTTACGAAGGAATGAACCCTGAATTAATGGAAAAATCCATTACGCTTATTGGCGATGGACACACTTTTCCGCTGCTTTATAATGATGATGTGTTGGTGCCTGGAGTTGCTGCAGCCCACGATGTTCCGCTAAAAGATGCCGAGCAATACATGCCACTCGGATGCGGCGAAATTGTAATCGACCATGCCGGATTTGGTACTCCAAGTGGTTCGCTCAACGTGTTGAAAGCGCTTGATGTAACGTTACGCAATGGCGTAGATCATATCACAGGCAAACAATTGGGTTTACAAACCGGACATTTGAAAGATTTTAAATCGTATGATGAATTTTTCAAAGCATTCAAAAAACAATTGTCTTTCTTTATCGAAATACTGGCCGACCACGAAGAATTGGAATATGTAGAGTCGGCAAAACAAGCGCCTTACCTGTATCTGAGCATGCTGTACGACGATTGTATTGCCCGTGGCAAAGCTATATTTGCAGGTGGCATCAGATACCTCGGCGGTTCGTTGGAATCATTTGGAAGTGTGAATACAGCCGATAGTTTAACCGCCATTAAAAAAATGGTTTTCGACCAAGAACTGATTTCACCCGAGCAATTAATCGCAGCGCTCGACAATAATTTTGTTGGATACGAGAAGGAACACAAGTTACTGAAAGAGAGTCCAAAATACGGTAACGACGATAATTATGCCGACGATATAATGGTGCAACTGCACGATTTTATGTGCAATACCATGCGCGACCAACGCGACCGAACAAATCTGGACTGGTACCTGAACGTGCTTATCAACAACAAGCAAAACACCATTCTGGGTCGCTGGGTAGGCGCTTCGGCCGATGGACGAAAAGCAGGACGCGAAATGGCCAATGCCAATACCCCCGCCGGCGGCAATGACAAAAAAGGTGTAACGGCGCTTATCAATTCGTTGGTAAAACCAAGCCATAAAATTCATGCGGGAACGGTTCAGAATATGCGTTTCGGAAGGGATTTCTTTACGAATGACCGCCCAAGATTTGAAATTCTTTTGGATACATATTTCAAAAAAGGAGGCGCTCAGGCAATGATTACGGTTATCAATCGGGGTGATTTGGAAAAAGCGCTGGTTGAGCCCGAAAAACATCATGACTTGTTTGTGCGTATTGGTGGATTCAGTTCGCGTTACATCGATTTGCCCCGTGATGTTCAGTTAGAAATACTTAGCCGAACTACTTATTAGGTGTTTTGCGTTTCGGGTTTCGGGTTTCGGGTTTCGGGTTTTGCGTTTTGCGTTTCGGGTTTCGTGTTCCGCTTTCTGAATTCCCCCTTTAGGGGGTTAGGGGGCAATTCTAAAAAATAATATGATCGAAAAAGCCATAGTTTTTGACATTCAGCGGGCATCTTTACACGATGGGCCCGGTATCCGGACAACCATTTTCATGAAAGGTTGCCCGCTGGATTGTCTTTGGTGTCATAATCCCGAGTCACTTTCGGCCAGTCGCCAGTTATTTTTCCATTACGATAAATGTACGCAATGTGGCGATTGTGCCAGAGTATGTACTGAAAATGTACATAACTTTGTTGAAGGCGTTCATACAATTGATTACGACAAGTGCGCCTTGTGTGGAAAATGCGTGGATGCCTGCAATTTCAATGCATTGAAAATCAGTGGAAAAGAAATGACAGTTAATGACGTAATGGTGGAAGTGATGGCCGACGTCGATTTCTATAACAGTTCGGGAGGTGGAATAACGCTGAGTGGCGGTGAACCTTTGTTTCAATATCCATTTGCAAAAGCATTGTTGAAACGCTGCAAAGAATTGGGTATTCATACCTGTGTCGAAACTTCAGGCTTTGTTTCTCCCTTTAAGTTTAAGCAATTACTACCCATAATTGATATATTGCTTTTCGATTACAAAATTACCGATTCCGAAGATCATAAAAAATACACCGGAGTTCCTAACCAAGCCATTCTTGAAAATCTGAATGCAGCTTACCGCTATGGAACATCAATTATTTTGCGCTGTCCCGTGATTCCTGAAATCAATGATACTGATTGGCATTTCAATGCCATAAGTGAGCTGAACGAAAAATATCCAAAACTAAAAGCAATCGAGCTATTGCCTTATCACGACATGGGCAATTGTAAACGAATCAGCATTGGCATTAACGAAACATTAACAGAAGTCAACACAGTTTTGCCCGAAACTTCCAATAAATGGATTGTGCAACTGAGAAGTTTAGGTTGCGATAAAGTGAAGATCGGATGATTATTTTGTGATGTTGTTTATATCTTGACGTTGTGTCTATTTAAAAATTCAATTATATCGAATTTGGCGAATTAAAGATAAATCAATAGTGAGATTAAAGGTTATCCCCAACTGGAGTCAATATCTCAATGTCTTCAATTAATGCAGATTTAAAACTTCGTTGATTTTTCTATTTGGCTAATTTCAGAGAAAATTAAGTATTCGGCTGAATTTCGAAAACGAGATTCAGCCGAAATTGCACAAACCAACACACAGGCTAATTGTTTAATTAGCAAATAATTATATCTCTTTTCAAAACTATTTTTCAAAAGTGCCCCGTTTTAATTATAAATTAATCATTAATTAATAGCGCCGTGCTATTTTTGACATCGTAAACTATACATCTTCAAAAATTGAAATGAAAAAACACACCTTCGGAATTGTATTATTCCTGTTCGTTTTATCAGCACCCAATATTTTTGCCCAAAAAGTGAAAGTGCTTGTATTTGGCGATTCTCAAAAAATAGTGAACGAAGCTCCGGCTAGTTACACATCGGCGATGGACAAAATACTTACCGACAGCCAAACCAAAGACGCTAACTTTATCATGCACATGGGCGATATTGTGGAAGATAATTTGGTTAGCAATTGGCAGGTGGCGCAAACCGCTTGGCAAAAGTTGGATGGAAAAATACCTTATGTGCTCAATGTGGGCAACAACGATATAGCTGGCGATGGCGGGATTCTTAAATACAACGAATATTTTCCACTAAGCAGGTACCAGGCTTGGCCGTCGTTTGTTGGCAATTACGACCGAAACTCCAATGTTGCTCATCGATTTAATGCCGCAGGTGTAAATTGGATGGTCATTTCGTTGAAAATTGCTCCAAGTGCAAGCATTTTAGCTTGGGCCGAAAGTATAATCGTAGGCAATCCGACCAATAAGATATTCATAATCAGCCATGATGCAAACCCTACCAGTAACGTTACCAAATTAGCATTGAAATACAGCAATGTGTTGATGGTTTTATGCGGACATACTGAAACTGTTGAGCCAGTTGCTCTGACAGGGCCTCAGGGAAATAAGCTGATTTATTTGAAAACCTGTTTTCACAACAAAGTGCTCGATATGTATGCATGTATTTTGGAACTGGATGTGGAAGCAGGGACAATTTCAGGACGGTATTATTCACCCCAGTATGAAAAGTTCTGGGACGATACAACAGCGCCTTATTATGGCGACTCCAAAATGCCGACCAAGCTTTTGTGGTCATTTCCGGGTTTTAATTTTAAGAATAGTGATGATTTATGCCCCAACGACCCCAATAAAGTTGCACCCGGATTATGTGGTTGCGGAGTGCCCGAAGGTACTTGTACCGATACTAACTTTCCTCGGGATTCTATAGTTCTTCAGGCGGAAAACGCTGTTTTTAGTGGACCACTTATAGCTACAAATCAACCCGGATACAACGGTAGCGGTTTTCTCGATTTTACAAACAACTCGAATGATTATGTTACCTGGACTGCCAATGTGCTTTCATCAGCCGACTATGTTTTGTCGTTCCGATACGCTCTTACCGCAAACCGCCCCATGAAATTAACCATAAACGGTGACGTTAGAATTCCTTCTATTGCTTTTCCGATAACGGGAGCATGGGACATTTGGGGAAAATACAGAACCACGCAAGCACTACAAGCAGGTAACAATACAATTACGCTAACTACGATTGGTTCGAATGGAGGAAACTTTGACGAATTAGGCATCAGTGGCGTGCAGGTAGTTAGCGGAATTGAAAATCGGAATGCAATGTCAAAATCAGTAAATATTCTGTTGAAAAACAATGGAAATTTAATGGTCAATTTAATGGGTTATGAGCAAGCTGGCGAAGTTCATCTCAAGTTGACAAATATTATGGGACAAAACGTTTTTCAAAAAAGCATAATCAATCCAACTCAGCTATCGATAAGCACCTCAGCTTTTATAAAAAATGCAATTTATATTATCTCTGTTGAAGATAACAACTCAAAAGTACAAACTAAAATTATGACACTATAAAATAGTAATAATACAAAATTTAATTATGAGACATCTATTTAAACAACTTCAAATTAGAGATTTTGAAAATGCAGTACAAGTCTTTAAGTCCCCCATTCGGGAGGATTTAGGGGGGATGAAATTTTTCTCTACGCTATCAATTTTACTTTTAATAATCAGTTTCACCAATTTAGCTTTTGGCGGAAAAATTGTTTATCCATGGCGTTCCACCACGGCCATTGTTAAAGCTGGCGAAACGTTTGAAGTCTGGTTTAGTGCCGATGCAGGTCAAATAGTTAATTCTGTTGAGTTGCAAAGTCAGTATGTGAAAGTTGTACCTACAATGAGCAATACTGTTAACCAAACATGGGTGTACGACAAATGGTCGGAAAATACCTGCAATACAAAATTAACGGTTACTTTACCACCGAATACACCTTCCGACCGCTACGATTTGATACTGAAAACTTCAACCGGCGATGAAATCTCATTGGCGGCTGTGAATGTAATTAAAGATTATAAAACGAGCTTTTATGTGTTCCATATTTCCGATGCACATCGTTGGCAAGGTGCATATGACGGGATAAAAATTCTGAAAATGGTTGCTACAACTATTGATATTGCCAATATTATTAATCCCGAAATAGTGTTAGAAACCGGTGATAACCATTACCCAAACACCAACAATGCGGCAAGCACCAAACAGCGAGCCATCGATTATTACAATGGGCTTATGAATGGAACTGAATTAATCAAAGGATTGAATAATTTTTCGGCTCCCGTATTTTCTGTTCCGGGTAATCACGACACGCCTCAAAAAAACTTTCAATTAGAGCCAGGTTACCCGGCTGCTGGCTATACAAAAGTTCCATCGCAATACTATAACGAATATTATGGTCTTCAGGCACATAATTTCAGTTATGGCAACGCACGCTTTATTGGCTTAAATAATGCCTGGTTTCCGGATGATTCCAATGGAGTTCCAAATTTCTCGCATCAAACCGACGAAGCCAAAACATGGCTTAATGAGTTTGGAAAAGGTACATTCCGTATAGGTTATTGCCATGTAATGACTCCCACTCCGCTCAAAGCATTTTACGATCCATTATTTAAGGCAGGTGCTCCGCTAAACCTCATATTAGCCGGACATTGCCACTGGGCCGGAAATACACACAGCATTAAAGATTACCCAAATGTAAAAATCACGCATACGGGGTATCCTTTGAGAGAATTACACCGAAAAGCCGCTTTTAATCTGTATAAAGTGGATTTGCTTACCAATAAATATACTGCCATAGGCGATAGTATTGGTGCGCACGAAGGCTTGGCTATTGCCGATGACTATACTTCGGCGAAGTTAAAACTCACCTTCAGCAAGGCAAACAATGGAAGCAGTCCGGACAATACGGCTACTATTGTGAATAAATACAATTTTCCAATAACCGATGCCCGTGTGCGTTTTGTAGTTCCCAAAGGAAGCGAATATTATGTGCGCAATGCTACTATTGTTCAGCAATTTGATGGAACAGATTACCACGTGATTGACGCTTATTATGACTTAGATGCAAACAGCACACATGTAGTAACATTGCATCAAGGAATACAATCCGATTTATGTCCTGACGACCCCAATAAAATGGATCCGGGAATTTGCGGATGTGGCGTACCTGAAGGCACTTGTCCGATACCAGCTACGAGCATATCGGTAAATGCCGAAAATATACGCCTTGGACTTAAAACAGAACGTCAGTTGACGGCTACTATTTTGCCAAAAAACACAACAAATAAAGTTGTTAACTGGACAAGTAGCAATCCCTTGGTATCTACAGTTAATTCCAATGGCGTTGTATCTGCTATTGGCGAAGGTGTTGCCAGCATAACCGCATCGACTTATGATAATGAAAAATCGACAGTATGCACGGTAACAGTTTTACCAGCATCAAATACCTACCAAGCCGAAGATGCGGAATATGTTGGCCCTATTGAGGTGACAAATCAACCCGGTTATAATGGCCGCGGGTTTGTGGACTACTCTAATCCTTCGAACGACTATATTAAATGGTCGGTTTATGCGCCTGCCGATGGAACATATACCTTATCGTTCCGTTATGCACTTACAGCAAACCGCCCACTGAGATTAACCTTAAATGATGAAGTGAAAATTGCTTCTGTTGCATTTCCCATAACCGGCAGTTGGTCAATACATAGGGCTTCGTGTGGTCTGAGGTACGAAGACCCAGCACGGAAGCCCCGGTTGAACTGAGTTCCCGCGAGCAGAAACTTCAATCAACGAGCGTGGAGAAAAAAATGAAGTAGAATTGTGCCTCTATGGAGAAAGCGGCAGGTTTTTGTATTGGTAGGGTTTGGGTAGGATAGTTCAAAAGACCGTGATATGAGTCAGAAATAGCCTCTTTGGTAATTTTGATAGAAAATTTTGTTTCCAATATCATGTTTTCTGAACAAAAGTATTCATTTTTGTACACTTTAGGCAACAGAAACTCCAACCCACTTCGCGTAGTGGGTCAAATAGTTGATAATTATTGCTTTACGTTTACATCAGTTAGGTAATATACATTGCTTGGCGAACGAATACGTGGAAAAGTTTCTACAACTTGCATGGTGCCAGTTTTGCATTTGGGACATTTGCACGAATCGAATCCAGTTAAACGAACGATTCGTTGTTGTCTGGTTTCGGTGAGTTGCAGGATGTCCGGTTTGGTTTTGAGCGGCTGCACTACTTGTTTGTAACGACTACCCAAAATGCCATAATAGCGGATTTTTACAAAACGCTTGGGCAAGATATGCATACAAAACCGACGCAGAAACTCCACACCCGAGAGGGTCATGATTTTTTGGTTGCCTTGGTCGGCATAATCTTTATAGGAAAAGCTAACGCCTTTTTCGTCGATACTTATAATGCGTGTATTGCTTATGGCCACACGGTGTGTGTATTTGGCCAAATACGCCACCACTTGCTTGGCATCGCCTAGCGAAGGTTCGCAATATACCACCCAAGGCTTAGCGAAGCATTGGTCGATAACATTTTGATAATTTGCAAGTTGTTCGCTTTTTTTGAGTTGCAGTTTTAGTTTTGTGAGGAGTTTTGCCCGAAAAACAGTGCTCAATTGCCGAACAGGATACAGGAATTTACCATCGTTGCCAATATCAATGAGCTTGTTGCGCAAGTTAATTCCCACGGCAGGCACAATGCAGTGGACGTGTGGATGCAAACTCAGGTTTTGTCCCCAGGTATGCAGCACACAGATAGCTCCCGTTTCGGCACCGTAATGAGCGTAACCGAAACTGTGCAACGTTTCCCAAACGGCAGCAAACTGCGCTGAGTAAAAGGCTTTGCTACCCAGCAAACAAATCGCATTCATCTCCTCGGGAACGGTAAATACCAAGTGAAAATGCTTTGCATTCAAGGCATTGCGCATACGGTCTTCCGCCCAAATCAGCTGGTTTGCTACCTGACATTTGGGGCAATGGCGATTGCCACAACTGTTGTAGCTAAAATGTTCGTGAGCGCAATCTTCGTTATCGCACTGGTCGCGATGTCCGCCCAACGTAGCGGTACGGCAAAGCAGCAACGCATTGAGCACACTGAGTTGATACGCATTGGGTTTACATTGTGCAACAAAAGCAGCTCCGTAACGTTTTATTACGGTAGCCAGTTCAAATTCAGGACGATTCATTTTTTCCGAGGATAAAGCGTATCTAACGGACTATGTGCCTGTATAAGGGGACATTGAGCCACATGAAGATAAACCATAGTAGTTTCGATATAGGCATGTCCCAGCAGATCTTTGACAGTTACAATGTTCAGCCCATCTTCAATCAAATGCGTGGCATACGAATGGCGCAGCGAGTGAGTAGTAACTGCTTTGGAGATGTCGGTTTTTTTTAGGGCTTCGCGCATAACCGAAGCAATGCTTTTGGGAGCATAATGGCTACCATACGCTTGACCATTGAAAAGCCAAACTTGTGGTTGATTCTCTTTCAGATATTTATGCAAACCAATGGCCATATTATCCGAAAGCGGAACAATGCGGTCTTTGTTATACTTACTGCGACGAATATGAATGGTTTTACGCTCAAAATCAATGTCGGCAATTTTCAGGTTGATAAGCTCCTGCGAGCGCAATCCGGCTGAATAGATGAGCGTTAGCACAACGCGGTGTTTAAGCAACGTGGGAGCTGCAAATAAAGCACGCAGTTCGGAGCGGTTCAGGATAACGGGCAGTTTGTCATCTTTCTTAATGGAAGGTAACTTAACAGCTCGATTGGAAAAACCAAAAGTGCGGTAATAGTAGCGCAAACCGTACACGGCGTGTTTAAAAGCGCTGCGAGAAGGAGAACGAGCCGAAATAGCCAAACCTGCAAGATACTCGTTGAGTTCCGAGTCGGTAACAAACTCGGGCAAACGCTTGAAATTCAGCGATACAAGAGCAATTTGTCGGGAGTAATTGTGTAAAATGCTTTTACTCTGGCCACGCAGGGCAACTTGTTGTTGAAGGATTTTGTACGCGCCTTCAAATCCCTCGACTGTGGCAATGGCACGGTCGAGAATAGAAAAATCTGTTTTTTGTTTCATGGAGATACTGAATATTAAAAATTAGTTTTAATTTTGGGGAGAAATTCTGGTTCTCCCCTTTCAGTATCTTTAAACGCAAATATCAGATAAAACATTATAAATAAACTAATTAAAAGGCTCTTCCCGAAGGGAATTTAGTTCAACATGGAGTAACTATACTACAAATCAAGCATTAGTGGAAGGCTCAAACAGCGTAATGCTTACTGCCATTGGCTCAAGCGGTGGAAATTACGACGAACTGACCATCAGTGGAAACGGAATTAGTTCAATTGAGAATGTGAAGTTTGGTACAGATGGGAAAACGGTTCGGATTTACCCTAATCCATTAAGAAGTAACAAACTATCAATCGATTTAGTTGGTTTTGAAAACTCCGAAAACGTTCAGGTTAAAATTATTAATCTCATAGGACAAACAGTTTTCCACGAAAAACTAAACAATCCCACTCATTTCGATATAAATACATTAAATTTGCTCAGCAAATCTGTTTATACCGTTTCTGTTCAATCCGGCTCAACAATAATTTTAAACAAGTTAATCCTGAATTAGTCAAATTCCGTTCCCGATGTATTATAAATATAAAACATTTCTATTCCTGCTTGTAAGTCTCTTAATCTTATCCATAAATTCCTTCTCACAGGAAATTGGCGCAACATTTTGTTGGCATTCCAACGAGATTTACGGTGGGCACTCGTATGCGTACAATCAATCGATAGTCAAAAAAGGTCTTCCTACTGACAACACCCATTGGTCGGCAAATACCGAATGGTGGGAGAATATGGTTGAAGAAGTAGAATATTCAGGAATGGATTATATTGCGCTCCTTATCAGAGGAGATCAGCCAAATGCCCCGGACAGAGGAAATGGTAACCCGAAGCATATTCCCAAATTGGTTAATGCTATGAACATCAGGGGTATCAATTCTTATAAGTTGGCCATTTTCGACGATTGCCCAAATTCCTGGACAGGAAGTAAGAATTGGGATGTGACTGGTGGTGGGAATTATTCAACTTCTAGTCCTAAATTCGACTGTGGTGACATTGATAACTATAAATATATTTGGGATTATAACCTTAAATTGGCTATTCAGAATATTCCCGACGAAAGACGATATAAAATAAATGGTAGAATGGTTATCATTTTTTGGTCGGTAAAATCATCTTGGATGTCAAATTTTGGAAATGGTAATCTAAAAAAAATAATCGAACATATCCGAACGCAATGTCAGGCAACTTTTGGATTCAACCCTTATCTTATTGTTCAACAAAATTGGCTTGTTGCGGATAGCCAATGCAATAGCCCTTTGGTGGTGGATGCAGTACACAACTGGTTTTCGTCGGCTGGTAATACTTCGTGGACAAATTATTTATGGAATGGCCTAAAAACCGGAGTTGTAGCACCGGGTTTTGGAGAACCTGAAAGTCCCCCTTTTATAGATCCAAAAAAAGGTCAAACATTGATTAATGGGCTTAATGGAACGGTTAATGACGGAGCAAGTCTCACTTTATTAGAAGGGTTTACAGATGCAGCAGAATCTGCTGCGTATTGGCGCAGTAAGGACGTAACTTATTACGAATATCCGAATCAACGGCTTAATATTGTAAGACGATATACGAAAAAAGCTTTTGCAAACAGTCTGAAAATGGAGGCAGAAGGTTGTGATTATTATTCCGACATAACAACAGGAAACAGTGGTGGTGCTTTTCGCGACGGAAATCTTGATATAGTTAAAACTACTGATATTAACGGAGGATGGAATGTAACCAACACACAAGCCGGTGAATGGATGGAATGGAAGGAATTGCCGCTGCTTAAAGATACTAAATTTCAATTGCGTTACAAATCAACAAATAGCGCATCTGTTAGTTTTTCTGTTGATGGAACCACATTATCGACCATTATTTTACCACCTACAAGTGGTGTATGGTCAACAATTGATGCCGGAATTTTCAACAATGCAAATAACGGCCTGCATACCGTTCGTTTAACGATTGTATCCGGTTCACCAGACATTAATTATTTTCTACGAACTGATGGAAATAGTTTAAGTGGAATAAATGACTTAAAATTCAGTGATGACGAAATAACTGTTTATCCGAATCCTGCAAAAGATTATCTAAATATAAAGTTAAACCACAATGTAAATAGGTTAGAACTTTCGCTTTATGATATTAGTGGAAAAATTCAACTAAATAAGACCATTAGTAAAGATGATTTCGACAAAATGCGATTGAATATTAGTCATTTGAATCAAGGAATCTATTTATTGAAGATTACTTCTGATAAACAGACAATAACAAAGAAAATAAATATTGTAAGATAATTTTAATATTCCTATATTTGCAAATAAAAAACATCACACTATGGAGTTTAATTCAAAATCATCAAGACGTAATTTTCTACGCCAATTAACGCTTATTAGTGCTACAACAGCATTGTCGGGTTTATCTTTAGAAAACCTTTCGGCAAAAAATCCAAAACCACGAAAAGTTGGTGCTTCCGAAAAAGTAAATCTCGCATGCATCGGCACTGGTAACCGTGCGGCGGAAATTATAAAAGAACTGTACAAAACAGGTCATTGTAATATCGTAGCTTTATGCGATACAGACTTGGGTGCTCCTCATACGTTGGATATTCTCAATAAATTTCCAGATGCACCTCAATTTCAGGATTACCGGAAAATGTTCAACAAAATGGCTGGTAAGATTGATGCAGTGGTAATTGGAACACCCGATTTCAGTCATTTCCCTGCTACTATGCTGGCTATGTCACTTGGAAAACATGTATATGTTGAAAAACCTATGGCACACACTTTTCGCGAAGTAGAATTGATGATGCAAGGCGCTAAAAAATATGGAGTTGTTACTCAAATGGGTAATCAGGGACATTCCGATGCCAACTATTTCCAGTTCAAAACATGGAAAGAAGCCGGAATTATTAAAGATGTTACTGCCATTACAGCTCACATGAACAATGCTCGTCGCTGGCACAAATTCGACTCCAATATGAAAAGTCTGCCTGCAGGCGAACCGGTTCCGGCTACTTTAGACTGGGATACATGGTTGGGAACAGAGCAATTTCACGACTATAACAAAGATTATATAAACGGTCAGTGGCGTTGCTGGTACGATTTCGGAATGGGTGCACTTGGCGATTGGGGCGCACATATTCTTGATACAGCACATCAATTTCTGGAACTTGGTTTACCTACTGAGGTTAATATGTTGTATGCCAATGGTCACAATCAGTTTTTCTTTCCCTATTCTTCTACCATTCAGTTTAAGTTTCCTGCACGTAAAAACATGCCTGCCTGCGATGTAACCTGGTACGATGGTCTGGATAATATCCCAACCGTTCCGGCAGGATACGGAAATTTAGAACTCGATCCCAACATTCCGCCTCCCAGCAATGGACAAATTGCTCCGTCAAAACTGAATCCCGGAAAGATTATCTACAGCAAAGAACTAACCTTCAAAGGTGGTTCGCACGGAAGCACTTTATCAATAATACCTGAAGAAAAAGCAAAAGAAATGGCATCGAAACTTCCCGAAGTGCCCAAAAGTCCTTCCAACCATTTCGAGAATTTCCTGTTGGCTTGCAAAGGTCAGGAAAAAACACGTTCGTCCTTCGAAATTGCCGGACCGCTTAGTCAGGTATTCTGCTTAGGCGTAATTGCACAACAGTTAAATGCAAAATTGATTTTCGACCCAAAATCGAAACAAATTACCAATAATGCGTTGGCAAACAACTTATTGAAAGGAGCTGAGCCGCGCAAAGAATGGATGTATTTTTATAAACTGTAAAAAGCTTGCCCCTAACCCCCCAAAGGGGGAATATTGGGGTTCAATAAGTATTACAATAAAAAAAATGTTACGGTTTCCTTTTACTGGTTTCCCCTTTAGGGAGTTAGGGGGCAAATTGAATAAGAGTATTTATTTATGACTGATATTGATAGAAGACAATTTTTAAAAAATTTAGGGATGATGGGTGGCGGCATATTATTAGCCTCAAGTCCATGGTTTTCAGTATTTTCGGAACAAAAGCATACCATTGGGAGCAAAGCACGTATTGGTGTCATTGGTCCCGGATCGCGTGGACAGTTTTTAATGAGTTTTTTAGTGCAAAATCCAAAAGTGGAAATTACGGCTATCTGCGATGTTTTTCAACCATCGATAGATGCTGCACTAAAAATGGCTCCAAAAGCAAAAGTATATACTGATTACAAACAGTTGCTCGAAGATAAAAATGTGGATGCAGTGCTGATTGCTACACCATTGCACAAGCATTACGAAATGGCCATGGATGCTTTTGATGCTGACAAACATGTTTTTTGCGAAAAATCCATTGCGTATTCAATGGACGAAACACACAAAATTTATCAAAAATACAAGCGTTCTCACAAAGTCTTTTTTATAGGTCAGCAGCGGCTTTTCGACCCGCGTTATATACGTGCCATCGAAAAGGTTCACTCGGGGGAATTTGGAGAAATCTGTGGCATACGCACTTTTTGGCATAGGAATAATGATTGGCGAAGACCTGTACCGGCTAATGCCACCGACAAACAAATTAACTGGCGATTGTATAGCGATTGTTCAAAAGGGATTATGACAGAACTGGCTTGCCATCAGTTACAAATAGGAACGTGGGCTATGCGCGAAATTCCGGAAAAAGTAATGGGACATGGTGCACTCACTTTTTGGAAGGAAAAGCGCGAGGTTCTAGATAATGTAAGTTGTATCTATGCGTTTAAAAATGGCGTAAAAATGAATTTTGATTCGGTATTGTCGAATAAATTTTACGGATTGGAAGAGCAAATTCTTTGTAATAAAGGAACGGTAGAACCCGAAAAGAGCAAGTATTACTACGAAGAAATTCCGCCTGCTCCAGCTTTCTTACAACTAATAAACGATACGGAAAATGCACTTTTCGGAACTTTGCCCTTTGCCGGAACAAGTTGGGTACCCGAAACAGCAAATACCAACGAAGGACATTATTTACTTGATAGTAAACCAAAAGGCGATGGCACATCCTTGTTGCTCGAAGCCTTTGCCGAGGCAGTGATTACACAAAAACAACCGCCATTAATTGCCGAAGAAGGCTACTATGCCACGCAACTCAGTTTGCTCGGGCATCAAGCAATGACTGAAGAACGAACACTCGTTTTCCCTGAGAACTATAAAATTGATTATTTAAATCATTCATCAAAATAATTTACCCTTAATAATTGCTGATAATGAAAGATTTAATTATTCCCAAAGCACGAATAAAAAAAGAGCTGATTACACTGCTTATATGCTTTCTAATAGGGTTTGTTGCCAATGCCGGAGCAATAGCTTTTTATAAAACAAATTTCAACGAACTGTTTACTTCGCTCCATTATGTTTTGCTTTTCTCCTTTTTTATATACTTTTTGTGGAGTCTTATCCGAGTGATTTTTTTCTCAATTAAATATCTTTTTCTTACAAAGAAAAAAAAGAGATAAACCCCGAAATTGAAATAACTGTGCAGCATTCTCAACATCATTTTGCAAATAATAAAATCCTATTTTATGCATGGTTTGAGGCTATGCATACAAGAGTTGATATTGTTTTCTGCATTGATACTGTTCGAAACGATTTGGTTGAAATAGCTTCGGAAATTGAAAGAGAAATTGCAAAGTACGAAAATATCGCAAATCGGTTTAACCCCGAGAGTGAACTAAGCTACGTAAACGAAAATGCTTTCGGCAAAGCAATAGCTATTTCGCCAGAACTTTGTGAGATTTTAGCTGATTGTAGGCAGTATAATTCTGAGACCTTTGGCTATTTTGACATAACAGTTAATTCGCAGAATGGATGTAAAGAAAATACAAATGCATTTATTATTCAGCCAGAAAGTAATACGATTGAATTTTTTAGAGCAGGTATTGTACTCGA
Source organism: Paludibacter sp. (assembly GCA_010365115.1). Taxonomy (GTDB): domain Bacteria; phylum Bacteroidota; class Bacteroidia; order Bacteroidales; family Paludibacteraceae; genus Paludibacter. The sequence goes on along the minus strand of JAAFGX010000016.1, from coordinate 22,594 downwards.
TTTATCAGGGTTTATTAAAGGTTATACATTAGGCAAAGTAGTACAAATCATTAAAAATAAAGACATTGAAAATGCATTGATAAATATTGGCAACAGCTCGGTTTATGCAAAGGGAAATCACCCTCACGGAACAGGTTGGAAAATACGCATACCCGCCACTGGACTCGAATGCACTTTGCTGAACGAATGCCTGACCACATCGGGTAACGATGAAGCAACTAAATATCCGATTATTAATCCGAAAAACGGTAAAATTGAAAGGGTAAAACAGGCTGTTTCGGTTATCACCAAGAGCCCGGCAGTAGGCGAAGTACTTTCGAAAGTCGCTTTTTTGGCATCCGAATTTGAATTAAACAGAATATTAAAAAAATTTGATGGGGAAATAATAAAAAGTTAATATCAACATAAAAATCATCACAAACTAAATGAAAAAAACAAGTTTTATTCTGATAGCAATATTGATTGCTACGCTTCCAGCACTTTCTCAGGAAAAATGGGAAAATCTTTTTAACGGTAAAAATTTAAATGGTTGGAAAGTTTTAAACGGCGCTGCCGAGTATACAATAAAAGATGGTGCCATTGTAGGAACATCAAAGTTAAAAACACCAAATACATTTTTGTGCACTGAAAAAATGTATGGCGACTTTATTTTGGAGCTGGAATTCAAAGTGGATGAGGGTTTAAATTCCGGTGTTCAGTTCAGAAGCAATAGTTTTAAAGAATACAACAATGGTCGTGTACACGGTTACCAGTATGAGATAGACCCATCGCCACGCGCCTGGAGTGGAGGCATTTACGACGAAGGTCGTCGTGGTTGGTTATATTCATTGGATAAAAACCCGACTGCAAAAACGGCTTTCAAAGCAGGCGAATGGAACAAACTGCGCATCGAAGCCCTTGGTACAAGTCTGCGTACCTGGCTAAACGGTATTCCATGTGCCAATGTATTGGATGATTTGACAGCAACAGGATTTATTGCGCTGCAAGTGCATCAAATTGCCAAACCCGAACAGGTTGGAAAAACTGTTCAATGGAAAAATATTCGCATCTGTACAGAAAATCCTGCCAATTTTGCAAAACCTGCAACAGATATTTATCAGGCAAACTGTATCGATAATACCATTTCTGTCAAAGAAGCTGAAACGGGTTGGAAATTACTCTGGGATGGAAAAACTACCGAAGGTTGGCGTGGTGCTAAACTTGAAACGTTCCCAACAGGTGGTTGGAAAATTGAAAATGGAATTCTAAAAGTGCTTAACTCCAACGGTGGCGAATCGACCAATGGGGGTGACATTGTTACCACTAAAAAATACAAAAACTTCGAGTTAAGTGTCGACTTTAAGATTACGGAAGGCGCTAACAGCGGTATTAAATATTTTGTTGATACAGAGATGAATAAAGGCGCAGGTTCTTCTATTGGTTGCGAATTTCAGATTCTTGACGACCAAAACCATCCTGATGCAAAATTAGGTGTTAAAGGCAATAGAACGGCTGGTTCACTTTACGACCTTATTCCTGCACCTGCAGACAAAACCTTCAAAAAAACAGAATTCAATAATGCCCGTATTGTGGTCAATGGCAATAAAGTGCAGCATTATTTAAACAACAGACTCGCAGTTGAATACGAACGTAATACTCAAATGTTTAATGCATTAGTGAACTACAGCAAATACGGAGTTTGGCCCAACTTTGGAAATGCAGCCGAAGGGAACATCCTTTTGCAGGATCATGGCAATGAGGTGTGGTTTAAAAACATAAAAATCAGAGAAATTTAATTGCTCAGTATCTATAGTAAAAAATCTCCCTTAGCATTGTTTAAAACTTGCTTAGGGAGATTTTTTTTGCCTATAAAGCATTAGCCCGACTACTGATAATTATTCTCTAATCAGAATTCTTTTTTCAACTCCGTTTGTCAATGGGGAATTCACATCTCTTAAATACCCTACAAGTTTTGAGCGCAATTCTTCGGCCGTTTCTTTGTGTTTAAAACGTTCCGGATTCGACCCTAAAAGGTTATTCATTTCATTCGGGTCATTTTTTAAATCAAAAAGTACCTCAACATTTTTCCCACCAGTGCGATGCGTTGTCATTAACTTCCATTGTTCAGTCCGAATCATCAACGATGGAACATTTTCATTCGACCACATCCATTCCGAAATGGCAAAATTATATTTCGGTAAAGCAGTCCCCTCCATTATTCCACGCATCGAATACCCATCCGATGGAATGTTTTTTAAACCTGCATAATCGAGTATTGTCGGAAATATATTAATTATTGAAACCGGTGTTGTGATGGTTTTTCCTTGGGGAATTTTTCTGGGGTAGCGGATTAAAAATGGTACGCGTACCGATTCTTCGTAAAAACAAAATTTTCCTCGCATACCGTGAGCTCCAAGCATTTCGCCGTGATCGGAAACAAAAATAACCAATGTGTTATTTGTCAAATTCAATTCATCAAGTTTGTTAAGGATTTTTCCAACCCAATCGTCAATCTCTGTTACCAATGCGTAATAATTGGCCATCATATATTGCACTTTTGCCTTATCGTTGTAGGGCGCAAGGTCCATGTTTGGCTGGTAGGGGGAATTGGAGCGTTTGTCGGTAATTGAAAAATACGGTTTCATGTCTTTAGGCTTATACATAGAAGCGTATGGCTCAGACGGAGTTATAGGAACGTGCGGACAATGAAATGATGCTGTCAGCATAAAGGGCTTGTCCTTTAATCGTTCCAATGCCTGTATGGTTTGTTGTCCCTGAATGGCTGTAATCGTGTACTCAGCAGGTAAATCGAGCACGCCATGTACGTCGGCCTGACTTCTTTTTTCTGAAACATCAATATTCGCTTTATTTCCCGAGCGGAGCATTTCATATTTTGAATCAGGGGGATCAAGTTTATAAGGTATAGTACCTCCATAAAATGACGTTTCGTAAAGTTCATCTTTTTTCAGCGGACGCTTTTTAATGGTTTTTTCTAAAAGTTTCACGTAGTTTTGCTCCCATTTTACAATTTGTTCAAATCCGCTTTTACCGTCAATTGTTGGATTTGCATATACATTTGCCATATGATAGGGCGAATGAAATTTTCCATGACATTCCGCAGTGTAGCCTTTTTTAGCGAGTATTTCGTCGAATGTAGGATAAAAACAATCATTTGAATATACGTCCAGATTACCCCTTATTGTAGTTGTTTCAATCATTCTACCCGTTAAAATAGAGGTGCGTGCAGGCGCACTTACCGGGCAACCAGTAATTGCCTGACTAAAATTCACGCTTTCACTTGCAAGTCGATCGAGGTTAGGGGTCTTGATTATCTTATTGCCCGAGTAACCAACTGCATCCCAAGACTGCTGGTCAGTCATGATTAAAAGGATATTGGGTTTTTCAACTTTTTTTGATTTGGCAACAACCGGAGTGATTGCTGAAAATGTTACAGCAAGTGCTAAACTTGTTTTGGATGCTTGAATTCTCATTTGTGATATGACTGAATTGATTTATTTGTATTTTGACTTCAAAGATATATTAAGGCAATTAATAATTGATTAAAATAAGATTAATGACATTCTTATTTGAAAAATAATTGCAATTTCCGTCCTTTTAATTCTAATTTAAGCATAAATTAATACTGCAGCACTACTTTTGGTTCTTGAATTCTAATTTGTAAAAAAAAATCGTCCAAAAAATGAAAAAAACAATTGTAGCCTCAGTAAGTGCATTTGCACTTGGTATTTTATTAACCGTAGTTTATTTTAATTATAGTCCAACATGTGCAGAACAAAAAAACAGTGAAGTATCAACTTTCAGTCCGTTAACCACGAAAGTGGTTTACAGCATTGCCGACAGTGTTACCGAAGGTTATTATTTTCCTACTCACGACAATTTGCTGGTAATGGACCGTTCGAATGCAGAAGTTTCTGAAGCATTTATTGTACAAGTGGCACCTGCAAAATTTACACACCGACATGTACACGACGATACAGAACAAATATTCTTTATTCTTTCGGGTAAAGGTCGTTTGGATTTGGAACGTGAGGGCAAAAAAGAAAGCTATAACCTGAATCCGAATGATTTTGTGCATGTTCCCCGCAATTGTTATCACCAGACTTTTTGCGAAGGCACCGATTCGTTGAAGTATTTGGCAATTGATGTTTTCCCTAACGGACATAATCCTGTTGAACCAACCTGGGATTCGCATGCCAAAGCTGTGTGCGATATGAAAGGTTGGAATTATGATGAAGCCAGAATAAAGAAGAATTAAATGAATGCTCCTAAATCTCCTAAAGGGGACTTATAGTTACTGTTGATTACTGTATTTTTTAAAATTTCATTTGCCTCTAATCAAAAAAAATGATAATATCCTTTTTTAAATTTAAAATAAATAGACTTGCTTTGCTGATTGCTTTGTCTTTAGTTTTAAATGTTTCAACCGCTTTTGGTCAGTCGGCTGCAAACAAAACAAAAGTAGCCGGCATTGATCCTAAGTCAATTGACCTGACGCAACCAACACTTTTTTTGGTGCCTTATTCGCATCTCGACGATGTGTGGCGTTGGGCGTATCCGCAAGTCATCCGCGATTTTCTGAAACTCACCCTGGATGATAATTTTGCTGCCTTCGAAAAATATCCGGATTATGTATTTAACTGGTCGGGAGCAAGTCGCTATCAGATGATAAAAGAATATTATCCCGAAAAATACGAAGAACTCAAGCAATGGGTGGCAGCAGGTCGTTGGTATCCGAGTGGAAGTTCTTGGGTGGAGAACGATGTAAACGTTCCTTCTTCAGAAGCAAATATCCGTCAATTATTGATGGGAACACAGTTTTTTCAGAATGAATTTGGCAAAGAGAGTCGTGAATTCATGTTGCCCGACTGCTTCGGATTTCCTTATTCATTGCCTTCTATATTAAATCACTGCGGCATTCGTGGTTTTTCAACACAAAAACTCACCTGGGAATCCGCCAATGGCATACCGTTCAATGTAGGTCGCTGGGTAGGTCCTGATGGTAAATCGGTGATTGCGGCACTCAATGCGGGCGATTATTCGCGACCACATAAAACGGTTTATTCTACCGACAAAGCAACGCTTGAGCGTTTAGAAAAAAACAAGCAGATTAGTGGTTTGCCCATCGACTATTATTATATGGGTGGTGGCGATAAAAATAATGCCGACAGGGGTGGTGCAGTTCAAAAATCATCTCTTGAGAACCTGAAAAAATCAAAAGAAACTCAAGGACCAATTAGGGTCATTGCGGGCAAAGCCGATTTAATGTTTAATGCCATTAGCAACGAACAAGCTAAAAATTTGCCAACATGGAATAGTGAATTACAATTGATTAAACACTCTACAGGCGTACTTACGTCGCAGGCTTATACCAAAAAAATCAACCGCGATGCCGAATTGTTGGCCGATGCCAGTGAGCGTGCAGCTGTTTCGGCACTTTTGTTGACAGGGTCTGCCTATCCGTACAAAGCCTTAAATAATGCATGGGGATTAATGCTTCGCAATCAATTTCACGATAATCTCCCGGGCACGAGTATTCCCAAGGTGTACGAACACAGTTGGAACGATGGAATTATTGCATTAAATCAATTTGCCGGAGCATACAAAGATGCTATTGGCGCATTGGCTCAAACACTTAACACCGATGTTGCGGGTGTGCCGGTACTCGTATTCAATCCGCTTTCAATTGCTCGCAAAGATAATGTGGAGGCATTTATACCCGATGCCTTAGCAAATGCTGAATCCATTGCTGTGTTTAATAATAAAGGTTCGGAAGTTCCTTCGCAAATTACAACTGGCTTTGATGGTAAGCGTCGTATTCTTTTTCAATCGGAACTTCCTCCGGTTGGCGCTGTTATTTACTCGCTTCGCGAGGCAAAATCACAAATTAAAAATAGCGATTTAGTCGTAAAAAACGATTATTTAGAAAACAAAAACTACCAGGTAAAAATAGATGAAAACGGTAATATTTCTAGTATTTTTGATAAACACCTTGGAAAAGAAATTCTCGAAAAGCCTGTTCAGCTTGAGTTTGGCGAAAACTTCCCCGACACAAAACCGGCTTGGCGTATTTACTGGAAAGACGTTAAAAAACCCGCCCGCAGCGTAGCCGCAAATCCAATTTCGGTAAAGGTGGTCGAAAATGGCCCGCTTCGCATTGCTATTGAGGTAGTTCGCGAAAACGAAGGTTCCAGAATCACACAACGCATTCAACTATCGGGCGGAGCCGATGGAAGCCGTGTGGAAACAGTAAACCAGGTAGATTGGAAAAGTCGCGGAGCATTGCTCAAAGCGGCATTTCACTTCACTGCAAGTGCACCCGAAGCAACTTATAACTTAGGTTTAGGCACCATCAAACGTGGAAACAGAACCGAAAAACAATACGAAGTTTCGCATCATTCCTGGTTCGACTTAACGGACAAATCGGGCGATTTTGGCGTATCCATACTTTCGGGAGCCAAATACGGCAGCGATAAAGTGGACGATAACACCTTGCGGTTGACCTTGATACATGGTCCCGATACCAAAGAAAGCGTACAGGAAGTACTCGACGATGGCACGATGAGCGAAATGAGATGGCAGGACTGGGGACGACATGAGTTTAGCTATGCACTTACAAGTCACAAAGCCGACTGGCGAAAAGCCAAAACGCAATGGGAAGCCATGCGTTTTGAGCAACGGCCTGCAGCGTTTGAAGTCCCGAAACACAATGGCAATGCAAGTTCATTTTCCTTATTGAAAATTAGCAATGACCAGGTAAATATACAGGCCTTGAAAATGGCTGAAGATGGTTCGGGAGTGGTTTTGCGTATGCAAGAGTTGAACGGACAGGCTTGCAACGACGTAAAACTGACAGCAGCTTTGCCAATTGTTGCCGCAGATGTACTCGATGGTGTGGAGCGATCATTAAACACCAAATTGGCTACAAAAAAAGGAACGCTAAGTCTTAATTTTGAGCCTTACGAACTGAAAACCATACGCTTGAAATTATCAGGTGCCAAAGCGGAGTTAGCCACAACCCAGCCATTAGCTCTGAATTACGATATCGACATTTTCAGTTATAATTCGTACCGTGAAGATGGTTACGATGATAGAAACCCACGCAGCGAAGGACATCGAGGAACGATGGATGGTACAGGCAGAACGTATCCGGCCGAAATGATCGACGACAAAGTTCAGGTGGGGAATGTGACTTTTTCCATTGGAACCCGCAAAGATGGCGAATACAATGCGGTGGCAAGCCTTGGACAAACCATCGAACTGCCCAAAGGAACAAAAGTGTTGCATATACTGGCTGCTGCCGATGTAGATTCGGATGTAATATTTAAGGCTGGCGGGAAAGAGTTTCCACTCACCATTGGCGGTTGGACGGGCTATATGGGTTCGTGGGATAATCGCGAATTCGAAGGATTTGTCGCTGAATTGTCCTATTCGATGCGCAATAATCTGAAAACAATTCACCCGGCATTTATTCGCAACCAACGCATTGCCTGGGCAGCCTCGCACCATCATTTACCTGCAGGCGATGCACTTTACGAATACAGTTATCTCTTTGCCTATCGTTTGGAAATACCTGAAAATGCAACCAGTATTACACTGCCAAACTCACGCTTTGTGCGCATTGTGGCCATGAGCGTTGGCGATGAGGGAAATGCAACTGCTTTGCAATCGTCTTTTGAAGATTTGCAACGGGATGAAGCGTTTAAAAAGAGATTTGAATTGCCCCTGAACCGCTAACCTGGACAAGCCAGAATCAAGAATCAAGAATCAAGAACCAAGATGTTAGACAAAATAAAGCAACTAAATTTGAAAATCGGTTTTACCTCACTAATTTCGACAGAAATATACCCCTAACCCAAACCCTTAGCCTAAGGAGAAAGTGGAATAGTCAGTGCGATAACGTGATGCAGCTCATTGTCGCACCTCTTAAGTCACTCTCCTTGGAAGAGGGATTTAGGGAGAGGTCGAACGGTTATGGAAATATATCATTAAAATATTATTTGCTGCTTAAAAAAGTAATTGAGAATAATTTTCTTTAAAATAAATTGAGCTATTATCTTTTATGAAGGTATTTATATTGATTTGATTATCTATGCGAATCAGGAGTAGAGACTCCAAAATTCATTGTTATTTAAAGTGTATATAATCAAGAAAATAAGTGTGAAATAATTTGCATAATTCCATGAAAATCATTATCTTAGAGCAAAATTTGAGATAATATTCTAAGTATGATTTCCAGAGAAAAAGAACATAAATTAACACTTATATATTTTTATATTTGTGACTTGTATGAAAAAGAGCTACAGATTAATTGTCAACGTTTCAGCAATAACTCTAAACCAGAGTTTACAGATCAAGAAATAATGACCATTTATCTTTTTGCAGGGTACGAACAACGGTATTTTCAAATAAATGAAATTTATTCATTTACAAAAGATTATCTTTTGTCTTGGTTTCCAAAATTACCTTCGTATCAAACTTTTTCATATCGATTAAATTTATTAGCAGGTGCTTTTCAGGCTCTCGCAAATAAACTTATAGTTTCATTTAAACCAGAGGATTGCAGTAGTTTACTCTCAATAGTCGATTCAATGCCTATTATCACAAGTGGTGGTAAAAATAGGAATGGAAAAGTGGCTTCTGAGATTACAGCAAAAGGGTTTTGTTCTACTAAAAACATGTATTACTATGGATGCAAAATCCATGCAATGGCAAGTATTAGACAGGGCAAGATTCCTTTTCCTGAAAGTATGATTATAACTCCAGCTGAAGACAACGATTTGACTGTCTTTAAACAAGCGTGGGGTGATAATATCTTTACAAAAGTAATACTTGGAGACAAGGCTTACTCTGATAAAGAATACTTTAACCACAACAAAAGAAAAACTCAAGATATTGAAATGCTTACTCCCGTAAAAGGGATTAAAGGTCAGACCCAAGAAATTAAACAAAGAGATAAAGCCTTTAATGACTTGTTCTCAACTGCCGTTTCTAAAGTTAGACAACCTATTGAGTCGTTCTTTAACTGGTTAAATGAAAAAACAAAAATTCAAAGAGCGATGAAAGTCAGATCAACTGCCGGATTACTTATTCATTTGTTTGGCAAAATCTCAATAGCTTTCATTAATCTAATTTTTTAAATACTGATTCGCATTATCTATTAATTGCAACTAATGTAGTTCGATAAAATAGTTTATTTGTGTCAGAAAATACACCAATTTGAGAGTTTAGGCACTAAAGGATACCTTACTTTTATCAAATATGAAATCTCTAAATAATTAACTTTCTAAACTTAAAGTCCTCTTTTGGGGATTTAGTAAAAAAACTACTCTTTATGAAAATAAAACTGATAATTCTATTAATTAATTGCATTTCAATTAATATAGCATTCGCTCAAACCGATTTTACAAAATACGTTGACCCGACAATTGGAAATGTTTCCACTTTTCTGGTTCCCACTTATCCTACTTTTCAATTGCCGAATCAACAATTGCGGATGTTTCCCATTAAAACCGATTATATTGCCGATCAGGTAACTGCCTGGCCACTACAGGTTATGGCTCACCGCGAGTCGGGTATTTTACGCATGAAAGTTTCATTGGGCGAAATAACCAACAAATCGTGGACTGAAAAAATGACGATCGATCACGACCGTGAAATTGTACGTCCGTGGCATTATTCAACTTATTTAGTCGACGACAATATTACAGTGGGTTTTTCTCCTGCCAACAAATGCGCTGTTTACAAAGTTGATTTCCCTGTTTCGGAAGCTAAAAATATTCTTATTTCAGGAACCGAAAATATGAAAGTAAATTTCACAGCGGAAAATACATTTACCATTGAAGAAAAATACAACTATCTAAAAAAAGGAATTAATCCGGTCACAGTATCGATGGCTGTTTTTTGCTATGGAGGAATTTCTGACGCTAATGGCAAGCCCATTAATGATCTGAAATTTACAACATTGAAAGGGAAAATGGCAATGACAATTGCCGATAAATCAGCGAAATCCGTTATCGTGAAATATGCCATTTCATATATTAGCGCTGAGCAGGCAAAAATCAACTTTTCGAAAGAAATTGCAAATCATAATTTCGAGAAAACCATTGCCAACGGGAAAAAAGCCTGGGAAAAAGTCATCAATCAAATTCAGGTTAAAGGTGGTACAGATGCTCAGAAACGGTCTTTTTACACATCGCTCTACCGCACTTACGAACGTATGATTGACATCAACGAATACGGACAGTATTTCAGTGGTTACGATGGAAAAATTCATCAAAGCGATCGTCCGTTTTTTATCGATGACTGGATTTGGGACACTTATCTGGCTAAACATCCATTGAATTCGATCTTAAACCCCGCTATGCAAAGCGACCAATTGAATTCGTATGTGCAAATGTTCGAACAAAGCGGTTGGATGCCCACTTTCCCTCAGGTTTTTGGTAATCATTTGTGTATGAACGCATATCATTCTTCAGCTCTGTTTATCGATGCCTACCGCAAAGGAATTGCGGGATTCGACATAGAAAAAGCGTATGAAGGAATTAAAAAGAATCTGACCGAAGGTACTTTCATACCATGGCGTCAAGGATATTCAAAAGTTGGTTTGGATGATTTTTATCACGAACATGGATTTTTTCCCGCACTTCGCCCGGGAGAAGCGGAAACAGAACCACTTGTTTGTGGATTTGAAAAACGCCAACCGGTGGCCGTAAGTCTGGGCATAAGTTACGATGCCTGGTGCCTGGCTGAATTGGCAAAAGAAATGAATAAGCCCGATGATTATAAGAAATTTACAGAAATAGCACAAAATTACAAGAAACTATGGCACCCTGAAATGCGTCTTTTTATGCCAAAAGATGATAAGGGCGAGTGGATTATGATTAACCCGAAATTGGATGGAGGCAAAGGCTATCGTGAGTATTACGATGAAAACAACGGTTGGACGTATGCATGGCAGGTGCAACACGATATTGAAGGATTAACAACGCTTTTGGGTGGAAAAAAAGCAACCGAAGAACGATTGGATCAACTTTTCAGGGAATCACTCGATATCCGACGAAGCGAATTTTATGTGAATGGTTCGAATGCAACCGGACTTGTCGGGCAGTTTTCGATGGGAAATGAACCTTCGTTTCATATTCCCTACCTCTATAATTATGTGGGCGCTCCATGGAAAGCGCAAAAACGCATTCGATTCCTGCTCGATGTGTGGTTCAAGGACAATATTTTTGGCGTTCCTGGCGATGAAGACGGAGGTGGCATGTCGGCTTTTGTGGTGTTTTCATCATTGGGATTTTATCCCGTTACTCCCGGATTGCCTGTTTATAGCATTGTGAGTCCGATATTTGAGAAATCAAGTATTAAATTACCAAATAATAAATCATTTACAGTTATTGCCAAAGGAGCAAATGCCCAAAATAAATACATTCAAAAAGCATTTTTCAATGGAAAAGAAATTTTCACGCCTTTTTTCACCCATCAACAACTTATGGAAGGCGGAACCTTGGAATTGGTGTTGGCAAATGTGCCGAATAAAGAATGGGGTGTAAAGTAGCTAATTTTATAAAACTAATACAGATGAAAACTTCACGATTCGCAATTCTTCAGGTTTTATTCATTGTATCACTTGGGTTTTTACAAGCTCAACAATCCACGCTTGTTTATCCCGGCACAGATGGAAAACTGGTTTATACGCCGCATGCCAATATTGGCGAGACAAATAACGTCAATATTATTCCTGATTTCTCGTTTGCTGGTTATATGGATGGCGGTGTAAAGGTTCCCGTAGGCGAAGTTCCGGTAAAAGTCACTTTGAATCCAACTGCATCAGGAGAAGATAGAACCCGTATTCAGGCGGCTATCGATCAGGTTTGTAATATGGCTCCCGATGCGAATGGGTACAGGGGAACTGTGTTGCTGAAAAAAGGAACGTACAGGTTAAACAACGGTACTATTCCTAATCTAAATGACGGGTACGGTTCTGCATTGCGTATTTGGGCAAGTGGTGTAGTGCTACGTGGCGAAGGACAAGGTGTCGATGGTACAATTCTGTATTCCGATTTTGCCACAAACCACACCATGATAACTGTTGAACCTGTAAGCCGCGGTATGTCGATGACGAACGCACAGACAATTACCGATGCTTATGTGGGAACGGGTGCAAGAACATTTACTGTTGCCAATGCAAGTGGTTTTGCTGTGGGCGATTTAATTGTGGTACGGTTTACGCCAAACGATACCTGGTTTTCCGATTTGAAAGTGACTACCGGTGGATTTATAAACGATCCGGCTGACTACTGGACTGTATCGGGTGAACGGGAAGCATACAATATCAATTTTAAGCGTAAAATCATAGCCAAGGAAGGCAACACCATTACCATCGAATGTCCGGTTGTGCAACCCATGCAGACCAAATACGGCGGAGGGCAAATTTTGAAATATACGACTTCCGGACGATTAACTAAGTGCGGAGTTGAAGATTTGCGGATAGTTGGCATTGAAGATGGAGGCAGTCCTTCTGTTTCCACCAATGGAAATCGGTTGCGTGCAGGAATCAGACCCCGGTTTATCGATAATAGTTGGGTTCATGGTGTAACAGTTACCCGTACATCCGAAGCCGCTGTTATAACCTGGGATGTGATGAATATAACTGTTGAAGAATGTGCTTATATCGACCCGAGAGGTTCTATTTCAGGAGGTTGGCGCTATTCTTTTTGTCTTGATGCGCAATCTACACGCGTACTTTTTCAACGATGTTATTCCGACTACGGACGACATGATTTTGTAACTCATGCCCGCATTCCCGGACCGAATGTATTCTTAGACTGTGTGAGCGTAAATGGTTTAAATATACTGGGACCTCACCATCGTTGGGCAACAGGAACATTATTTGACAACATAAAGGGCTCTTCAAAAATGTCAATTAACGAATATGCCTCAAGTAGTGGCGGTCATGCCTGGTGTGGCGCGCAAACGGTGGGCTGGAATCTGGAATGCGCTTCTTATGTGTGCGATGCAGCATTGGGTTCGCAAAATTATTTAATTGGTTCTATTGGCAATGAATCTCAGGGTGCTGTCAGCCACCTTGCCAAACCCGGAAGTGTTTTTCGCGGATATTGGGAAAAATCGGGACCTAATGGCGTTCATGTAGCAACCCGGAGTCTTTATTTAAAACAATTGGAAGACAGGCTTGGGATTGATGCGGTTAAAAACATTACAATTCCGGCACAATTAACCGGAAATACTTACTCCATGTTATCAGCATGGGCAGGAAAAGATTTACTTTACTCCGAAAATATTGCCGTAGAAGATATGGAAGTTTTACCCAGAGAAGCTACTGTATCTAAAGGTTTTACAAAGCAACTAATTGCTTCTTTCTCGCCATGGAATGCCAGCCAGAAAACTGTAACCTGGACATCGGATAATACCGCTGTCGCAACAGTGAGTTCTACTGGATTGGTTACTGCCATTGCGATAGGTAACGCTACTATTAATGCGACAACGGTCGATGGTTCAAAGTCATCAACTTCAATTATTACAGTAACACCAGTACCGATAAATAAGACCATATCCAATTGTGATGCAAATACTGGCTGGACTTCATCAAACACATTAACGATAAATAGCTCCGACAAAAAAGAAGGAAGCGCCAGTCTGCAATCGGTGGGTGCAAGCACCGATGAATTTAAAAAGGTTTTTTCGCCGCCCATCAATACCGGAGTAACAATAGCTACAGATAATCTTCAGTTTTGGTATTATGTATCGGATGTATCGTTATTTTCCACAAATAATCAGGTTGAATTGGGCAGTGGCGGTGTAGCTGATGTAAATGAATACAGCTGGAATATTGGCGACCTGGTAAATGGCTGGAATTTAATAACATTACCTTTCAGTACCGCCAACGTTATGGGCACACCCGATTTAAGCGCTATTAATTGGTTTCGTTTGTATAGAGTAAAAACGGGAAGCGTAACAACGCGCATCGATAACATTGAGATATCAAATTTAACGGCTGTAAATAATCTGCATTTCAATAAAAACGAGATTAGCATTTATCCCAATCCTGTTCAAAACCAACTGAATATTAAATCAATCGACGGCAATTCAAAAATCAGGGATTTAACGTTGACTGATTTAAATGGAAAGATGCTGATTCGCAAAACGTTCAATCCGGAAAATGCATTCGATTATCAATTGGATGTACGTTCGTTAAATGCAGGTTTGTACTTATTGAGGATTACTTCGGATTCAAAGTCTGAAACAAAGAAAGTATGTATTGAAAGATAAAGTTTTATTGTTCTGTTTGGTGGAATTTATTTTTAATCTCACCTCCTTGCATTCTTTGGATTTGTAATCCAATATGCAATAAATCAACGCACTGAATATAAAAACTGGATTGTAATTTTTCAAATGAACGCATGAAATCTATAAAACAACACACTGAAAATGAATTGTAAATTGGTTCATGCCAACGCATTACTGCTAATGTGCTTTTTTACCCTGAGTTCATACGGTCAAATTCAACAGAATAAACATAGAGTTGATACTATTGGAATAGCAATTAAGTCAGAATTACAGAAACACTTGTATCCTCCGGTTGATTCGCTCACAACAAAGGAATTGGCTGTTTTTGTTTTATTCCCTCTTGGCAAACCCAATTCCTCGTTAAGGTTAATCGAGAAAAATGGAAAAACGTATATAGAAGTGCGTTCTTTATATAAAAATGTAGGAGAAGAGACACTCATGGCTTTTGTCAATCACAATTATAAGCCGTTATCGATACAAACTGATAGTTTTACAGTAGAAGTTAGTAGGTGTTTTAAAAACATCATGTTGGACGCTTTTAAGAAGACTGTTCATGAAAAATTTATAAACATGTTTCCTAAGAAGATTCAACTATACCATGGAACTAGTTTTAAATTCTGGACAAATGAGAATGGTAATACAGTTTCAATAAATATCAAAAAAGATTCAGATCCTCTGTATTTTGGTCAAAAGTTTGCAAAAATAAATCTGCAAATAATTGATGATTTGAAAAATGGTGTGTTTGACGAATTGAAGTATGAATTTTAGAATTAAACATAACAAACAAAAAACCTGAAATGAAAATTTCGTTGAGAAATGTAGAAAAAGTTTTTTATAATGATAGTTTGATTACGGAGTTTTAGTGCGTTATTATCAATACTTTATACCATATTTTATTTTTCAAATTACTTAATAAATCAAATATGAAATTTCATTTGTCGTTCAAAACCGCATTTTTTTTTATCAGTTCACTTGCAATTATAGTACATGTAAGTGCACAACAACCTCGTAAGCAACAGGTTGATACTTTTGGAATAGCACTTAGGATGGAACATAAAAAGCATTTATATCCTACCGTTGACTCACTAACAACTAAGGAATTGGCTGTATTTGTATTATCTCCTCATGTAAAACCCAATGCCTCGTTAAGATTGATTGAAAGAAATGCTAAAGCCTATATTGAAGCGCGCATTTTATATAAAAATGTTAGTGCTGAGGTGATTACAGCATTTAGAAATCACAACTATAAACAACTAAAACTACAAACAGATAGTTTTTCTGTGGAAATAAGTGATAGCTTTAAAACCAAAATGTTATATGCATTTCGGAAAACTGTTCATCAAAAGTTTGTTGATTTGTTTCCTAAAAAGATAGAAATATACGATGGTACAAACTTTAATTTTTGGATATATGAAGATTCAAAAACCACTTCTATAAACATACGTGAGGATCGAGATTCAAGGTATTATGGTTGGCAGTTTGCAAAAATTAATTTGCAATTAATCGATGATTTGAAAAATGGTATGTTTAATGAATCAAAATATGATGTTTACTAATAGCTAAAAAAAACCCGAAACAACTGATTAACAAACTAAAACATTTACTCCAATGATTGAAATAATAGGAAGCTTTACGACCGGAGTAAAAATCACTAAGATCTGAATGATAGTAACAAATTAGCCAATAAAGGGTGGGATTGAAATAAAATATAAAAATATTAGATCATGAGTTTGATATTAATTATAAATTAATCATTTATTAATCATCCACCTTTATCTTTGTTTTAAAAATAACAGATAATTCAATTCCCATATGAAGATTTCAATAAAGGTTATCATTCTTTCAACTATACTTTTTCTATGTTCTGCCAATATTTGGGCAAAAAATCACCATGCTCCCGTAAGCCGTTTTATGTCATACAATGGTCTTACAATGGCTGGTTATCAGGGTTGGTTCAATGCTCCTGACGATGGCGCCGGCAGAGGCTGGAATCATTATACCAAAAACAATGAATTCAGGCCGGGTAAATGTACCATTGATATGTGGCCCGATATGACTGAATATAAAGTAAAATACAAAACACCGTTCAGTTTTGCCGATGGAAGTCCGGCTTATACATTCAGCTCGTACGACAAAAGCACAACCGACCTGCATTTCAAGTGGATGAAAGAATATGGCATCGATGGTGTTTTTATGCAACGGTTTGTGGCTTCCATAAGAACTCCGGTTGGTGTAAACCATACGAATACAGTGTTGGGAAATGCCCTGAATGCTGCCGAAGAAAACAATCGTGCCATTTGCATAATGTACGATTTGTCGGGTATGAAACCACAAGAAGTGGATCTGGTAATCAAAGACTGGAAAAATTTAGTGGACAAACACAAACTGACGAGTAGAAAAAATAATCATTATCTTTATCACCGCAATAAACCATTGGTGGCAATTTGGGGCGTTGGTTTTGGCGATGGTCGAAAATACAGCTATCCTGAATTTGACAAGTTACTGAATTTCTTTAAAAACGACCCGGAGTACGGTGGATGTTCGGTATTGCTGGGTGTTCCTACGCGTTGGCGCGAATTGGGTTCCGATTCGGACGAAAACCCGAAATTGCACGAAATAATTAAAAGAGCGGATATTG
Organism: Paludibacter sp.; assembly: GCA_010365115.1. Lineage (GTDB taxonomy): Bacteria > Bacteroidota > Bacteroidia > Bacteroidales > Paludibacteraceae > Paludibacter. The sequence continues at coordinate 5,652 of JAAFGX010000016.1, read as the reverse complement.
TTCAACCTTGGTTGGTTAATCGGTTTAATCAAAATACCTATCCCGAATTTCATGAGTTGATAGCTAAGGATTTAGATTGGTGTAAGACGAATGGTTTGGATTATGTTCCAGTGCTTTTTCCCGGCTTCAGTTGGTACAACATGAAACCGGATTCTAAAAGCAATGTAAATCCGCGAAACGGAGGCAATTTCTATTGGGATCAAATTTCAAAATCCATTGAGTTGGGTTGCGAAATGCTGTATTATGCCATGTTCGACGAAATAGATGAAGGAACAGCCATTTTTAAAATTGAAAACAATCCACCTGTTGGCGAAAGTGTTTTTATTGGAAACGAGGGCTTGCCTTCCGACCATTATCTTTGGTTGTCGGGTTTGGGAGGAAAAATGCTGCGCAAGGAAATACCGTTTTCCAATGTGTTGCCAATAAGAAAGTAGTTTCGCATTTCGTGTTTCGTGTTTTTATTTCTGTCTGCCGTCTTTGCTCTTGGTTCTTGATTCTAAAAAATAAATTATGCTAAAAAAAAATCACATATCATTTCCTATTCTGCTTTCAGGCATTACGATATTAAGTGCCAATGCACGAAATTTTGTTGAGAAAGCATCTGCTGAATCACCCAACTTGATTTATATTATTTCCGACCAATTGCGTTTCGATGCATTGAGTTGCATGGGCAATAAAATTATTTCAACTCCCAATATGGACCGCTTGGCTGCCGAAGGAGTAATATTTACCCGTGCCTATGCCCAAAGTCCTGTCAGTACACCTTCACGAGCCAGCATGCTTACCGGAAATAGTCTTTGCAATACCGGAATTTGGGGTAATTCCTATGCTTCAGAGGTCGGAACAAGTTCATTATTAACCGGCAATGAACCAATTTATAAAACCAAAACTTACGATGAAGTGTTGGCTGAAAATGGTTATACCTGTGAGTATTATGGCAAATGGCATGCACCCGAAAGCAAAGCATATATTTACGCTAATCGACCAATAACCTTTGCCTCAGGTCCAACACATCCTGTTTTGGGTGTTACTTTAGGCACAAATTATATGAACTGGTGGAAAGCCCAATTAAATATAAGTTCAGCTCCAACTCAACCCGGAGCGCTTAGCGGAGCACCTGGCAAATTAAATTATATGCCCGATGCGCTCGATGCACGAGTTATTGATCCCACATTAACAACAACTGTTGATTATCAGAGATTTGGGAAAGTTCTTATTGACTCTGCCCATACCGAAGCAACAATGGATGCCATTCACACCATCGATGCAATTGAAAGAAATAAAACCAAACGTTTCAGTATCCATTGTTCATTTGGCCCTCCTCATCCGCCATTTGTCGTGTCACCTCCGTATTATGGCTCACTCAATGCAGCCACCATGCCTGTTCCGGAAAATTACTTTGTGAATAGTACTTCATCTACTTATTATAAAACAAGCGAATTGCAATCGCCTTATTATGCCTACAGTATTGCTAAAATGGGAGCGTACCAAAATCCGGCTACCATTGGTATTTTCGTGGCCCGCTACTACGAAATGGTAAAAGAAATTGATGATAAATTAGGTGAGATCCTGAAAAAATTGGACGATGAGGGATTGACTGACAAAACTATGATTGTTTTTTGTGGCGACCATGGCGAAATGATGGGTTCGCACGGTATGCATTCGAAGAATAATTTCTACGACGAATCAGCCCGTGTGCCATTGATTATTCGTTATCCGGCAAAGATTGCACCCGGGAAACGCATTACAGTTCCAGTAAACCTAATTGATGTTCGCCCTACTATTGACGATTATTTTAATTTATCGGCTTATAAATGTGATGGCAAATCGTTGCGTCCTTTTATCGAAAACACTTACAACAAAAGCGATGTTCAGTTTGCCGTTTCGGAATGGTACAATGATAAAATACCCGGTTTTATGGTGCGCACCGACAATTTTAAATTGATGATAGCTCATACCGCTGAGGCAAAAAACACGGCTATTGATGGCTTTTACGATTTGAGAACAGATAGTTTGGAGCATATCAATATTTTAAAGAAAACAGGTATTCCGACTTCGGAAATGGAAAATGCGCAGGCGCATAAAGTTTTGTTGCTAAAATGGCTAAAAAAAGTAAACTCTCCCTATTATTATAGCGTTAAGTCACGTCCGATAGGTCGGTTGAATGCAAATTACACCTTGTATCAGAATGATATTGCCAAAATAAAAATACCCGGAATTACGAATATAACAGGCTTACCTACAGGCACTACATTCAATATACTGACAAATGATACCATTCAAATCACTACTACTAACACAAGTATTGGATTGATCAATACGAACGCAACAATTTCAGGTGGCATTAGTTCTATTCGGTTCGAAATGCGACCTGCCTTCGAAATACAAACATCAATACCTGAGGTCAGGTCATTCAATGAAAGTGATATTATTGTATCGTCAAATTCGAACGGGTTAACAATTAAGGTTCAAACCAATGACGTTAAAAATTTAAAGGCGCAGATTTTTAATGTTGATGGAAAGCTAATTATTCAGCAGAATTTCGATTCAAATGTATTAAATATTAAGACCTCAAAATTCCTGAAAGGGTGTTATATTGTAAAAATAATAAACAAAAAATTTGTAAACTCCACAAAATTTATCGTTGCGTAAATACTTTTTTAATAAGTGTTTAAATCTATTTTTGCTGTTTCTTAAACAATGCACGTGGACTTTGAGGAAGTTCAGGCAACAGTTTCTCAATTTCTTCAAGGCTATCAATAGCTCGTAACAATTTGATAAACGAAGTCAACGTAATCCCAGTAGAAGAACCATTTTCAAGAGAACTGATTGTAAATACGCTCAATCCTGATTTCTCTGCTACTTCCTTTTGAGTAAAACCCATTCGTTTACGATAATCACTGTATCGTTTCCCAAACTGTCGGATAATATCGCTACCCGATTGTTCATATACTTCATATTACTTATTGTAATACATCAATAAAGCTTTTTACTTAATGGAAAGCTTCAATTGTTTTATAATGCTCTATTTAGTGATTATTGGTGAAAACACTTATTGTAATAATAACAGTAATTAAATTGAACTTATTGTAATATAAACAGTATTTAATGCATTGATAATGTGTTTTATAACATATGTATTTCGTATAATAATTTGAATATAATTATGTATTTTTGTACCCTTGAATGTAATATTACTCTAAAAATGCCAATAAACAATTTATATAATCCCCATGTGTCTGTCGACTGTGTTGTGTTTGGATTCAATGGTGAAGACCTGAAAGTACTGCTTATTGAACGTAATATCACAGAACAAAACGAATTATATAATGACAAGAAGCTTCCGGGAAGCATTATTCTGAACGATGAAAATTTGGATGATGCAGCTTCACGTGTCCTGAATGAACTTACCGGACTGAAAAATATTTATCTTAGTCAGTTTCGCAGCTTTGGAAGTCCAAACCGTACTTCAAACCCACGGGATATTTTATGGTTGGAAAATACCTTGCAGCTAAAAATTGGACGGATAGTTACAGTAGCCTATGTTGCGTTGATTAAGATTGATCGTAAGATTCAGGTAAAAAATGAAAATACACAGGTCAACTGGTACGACTTAAATGAAGTTTCAACTATGAATCTGGCATTTGACCATGCTGAAATTATCAAAAAAGGCTTGGAACATGTGCGTTATAATCTTGATATTGAACCGCATTTGCTTTTTGAATTGTTGCAACGTAAATTCACCATTTCACAATTGAGGTCGCTGTACGACACGGTGCATCAAACCCGTTCGGATGTGCGGAATTTCCAAAAAAAAGTAGCTCAATGGCCTTATGTAGTAGCACTTGATGAGTTGGAAGAAGGCGTTCCGCATCGAGCGGCAAGGTTGTATAAATATAAGAAATAGCCCTTAACTCCTCCTGATAGATCGGGATAAATTGCGGTGAACTGGATTTGTTTCGTCTCTAATTTTATTTGAAATTAAATAATATAAATAACAATACTAACTAAAACTTCCCCCTTTAGGGGGTTTCGAGAGGGTCATATGTATCTATTAGGTTATGATTTAGGCAGTTCGTCAGTGAAGGCGAGTCTGGTGAATGCCACCACAGGCGAATGCATTTCGTCGGCATTTTTTCCAAAAGTGGAAATGGAAATTATTTCGGTGAAAACAGGTTGGGCGGAGCAAAATCCTGAAATATGGTGGAAAAATCTGAAACTGGCTACGCAAGTGGTGTTGGAAGAATCAGGTGTGAAGGCTGCGGAAATTAAAGCCATTGGTATTTCGTATCAAATGCACGGTTTGGTGCTGGTGGACGAAAACCAACAAGCGATTCGCAACTCCATTATTTGGTGCGACAGTCGAGCGGTTCCTTATGGTGAAAAAGCGTTTAATGCCGTTGGAGCTGAGAAATGCTTATCCAATTTATTGAATTCTCCGGGAAATTTCACCTTGTCAAAAATGGCATGGGTAAAAGAAAATGAGCCTGAAAACTTTGTGAAAGCAAAATATTATATGCTGCCCGGTGATTATTTGGCTATGCGTATGACCGGAAAAGCCTGTACTACTGCTTCCGGTTTGTCGGAGGGTATTGCATGGGATTTCAAAGCAGAAGCTCCGGCCAAATTCCTGTTCGATTATTACGGCTTCGATATGAATCTGATTCCTGAGATTGTTCCAACTTTTGGTCAACAGGGAAGTATTAAAGCTGATATTGCCGCTGAACTGGGACTGTGTGAAGGTACTCCTGTAACTTATCGCGCAGGAGATCAACCTAACAATGCTCTTTCATTAAACGTATTGAATCCTGGCGAGATTGCTGCTACCGGTGGGACTTCGGGTGTGGTATATGGCGTAAACAGTGATTCTAAATACGATACACAATCACGAGTGAACTCATTCGCTCACGTTAATCATACTAAAGCTGATATACGTATTGGTGTGTTACTATGTATCAACGGAACAGCCATTTTGAATACATGGATTAAGAATAATGTAGCTCCCGAAGGAATTAGTTATGCCGAAATGAACGAACTGGCCGCCGCAATTCCCATTGGTAGTGAAGGTGTGAGCATTGTTCCTTTTGGTAACGGGGCAGAAAGGGTACTCGGAAATCAGGAACCAAATTGTTCCATTCACGGAGTAAACTTCAACCGCATTAGCAAAGCGCATTTGATTCGTGCTGCTCACGAAAGCATTGCGTTTTCGTTCAAATATGGTATGGATATTATGAATCAAATGGGAATAGAAACCAAAACCATTCGTGCCGGACATGCTAACTTGTTTTTAAGTCCGATTTTCCGTCAAACGTTGGCTAATATCACCGGAGCTACTATTGAACTTTATAATACTGATGGTTCGGTAGGTGCAGCACGTGGAGCAGGTATAGGAGCAGGTATTTACAAAGATGCTGAGGAAGCATTTGCTACTTTAAAGAAAATACAGGTAATTACTCCTGAAACAGAAAACGTAATAGCAACGAAAGTGGCGTATGAAAAGTGGCTAACGAAAGTGGCTCTAACCCTTAAAGGGGAACTATAATAGTTTTTTCTACTATTTCTACTTTACTAAAATAAAAAACATTCAATATATTTGCATAATCAATTGATTATTAGTATCTTTATATCATTATTAATCCTCTCTGATCATTT
>JAAFGX010000015.1 GCA_010365115.1 Paludibacter sp. | reverse complement strand
TAGTTTTGATAACTTCGTTAGTTTCCATTGTTTTTTATACAAAGGTAACTATTATATTTGAATTATGAGTATATTATATATTGACAGTTCCTTAGTAGCATCAGATACATAATACCAGAATTTCAAAACTCCATTAGCAGTAGTTGCTCCTGAATTATAAGCAGGTGAAAAGACTTTTTTAAATTCATCAGTTCCACTTCCAACCATTTGAATACAATTTGCTCCCTGTTTTTTATCAGTACTGTAAAGAGAAAGAGCGTTTGTTCCTGCCGAACTCCATCCTGTTATCACATCGCAGTCATCAACGTAGGCTGACATTGGTGTAACAAACAATTCGTCAATATTACCTCCATTACTTCCAATGGTTGTAAGTCGAATAGTGTTACTTCCTGAAACTAAAGTCTGTTTGGTTGTTATCGTTTCCCATGTATTCCACAAAACTGTTGCAGGGAAATCTAACGAAGCCACTTTTACTGTTCCATTTACTTTTAATTCGAGTGGACGACCACCATTGGGAAGTGCATAACGAAAAGTTAAATCGTAACTGCCGGCAGAACCTACATTTACTGTCCATTGAATATAATCGCCCGAATTATTTACATAGTCGGCGAAACCTGTACCATGATAACCTGTCTGGTTTGTATTAATTATGGCACCGCTCAATGTAGCATTTTCTGCCTGTAAAGTTTGAATTCCACTAGTAACTGTAATAACTGAAGTGTCTGTTTTATTACCATCTTGTGTTGTAACAGTAATGGTAGCTGTTCCTGCGGAAATTGCAGTTACAAGACCACTTGAATTTACAGTAGCAACTGAACTATTATTTGATGAATAAGTTACTGTTTGATTTGTAGCATTCGATGGTGTAACTGATTTTGTCAGCTGCTGTGTATTACCAACTGATAATGTAGCTGTGGCAGGAGTCAAAGTTACCCCGGTAACTGCTACATTGCCATTTACTCTCAAGAAATAATTAATGTCGGGAGTTCCTGACACAATTGTTAATCGTACAGTATGTAAACTATTGCTTGCAGTGCTATAAGTACCGGCATCAATGGTTGTCCAGACACCACTTGTCGAAGGCAGTGTTATCGTTGATAATGACGTTCCATCAACTGAGAACTTAATAGAAGATGAAGCTGTTGATTTATACCTTAATTGGAATTTAGTACTGGCCAAAAGTGGTAATTCTTTCCATTCCATCCATTCGTTGGCTTGTGTTGCAGTAACATACCAGCCAGCATTTGTATCTGAACATTTAAGAATATCCAGATTTCCGCCACGTCTGTAAGCGCCACCGCTGTTTCCGGTTGTTAAATCATAAATTACATCACAGGCTTCGACTTGTACTTTTAACGTACTTGGATAAGGACTAGTTGTATACCTTCTTAGCATATTAAGACGCTCATTTGGATAATCATAATACTCAGTATCGTTACTGCGCCATAAAGCTGCAGATTCGGCTGCATCTGTAAATCCTTCCACCAACGTACTCCTTGCGTCGGCACCTACCGTAGCATCAAGACCGGCTTTCATTCTTCTTTCATTGCCGGTGGCATAACCCATCTTAGGATCCAGAAATGGTTCATGTCCTGCATAGCCAAAAGCCGGAGCCAGTGCACCGAATTTTTGCCCATTCCACAATGTTCCATCATCTTTTTTCCAAAGTGAATAAGATGTTTGTGTAGCTGACGTAAACCATCCATGTACACCATCGGCATGTGCAGTGGTAATAGTATTATCATTATCCAACCAACTTTTTTCAATGATTAAATAGGGCGTAAAACCAAAATCTGCCTGACATTTTGTTTTGATATGTGTAAGAATCTTCGATAGATTCCCTTGCAAATTAGTCATCCACGAAGGTTTAGCACCCCAGAACCATATAACAGGCCTGCCATCAATTTTGTACCTTTTTGAATCGGGTATAGCCTGCCAGGTGGGCTTGATATTCATATCATAAATATACTGCCAGTTTGCTGTAACGGCACAATCGAACTTTGGACTATCCGTTGAGTAGGATGCGCCTCCGGATTCATTCCAGTTTTTAGCACCTGTCCATGAATTCGGACAATCGTCGAAAATAGCCACTTTGAAATTAGCTCCCGTTAAGTTCATGGCATCAATCAATTTACTAATATGATTCGGGTTGCCATTTCCTCTGTCCGGTGCATTGGGTGTGGTACCCCTGGAGAGCATGGCAACAAAATCAATTCCGGAATACTCTATCTCTTCGGCCATGTTTTCCCACCATTCGGTAGTTGCCGACCAATTGGTGTTGTCGGCGGGAAGACCTTTTTTTGCAAGGGATTTGTTGAATGCATAAGAGTCACCGCCGTAAATTTCGTTGTAATGCCAACAAAATGTGGCTCCTACATCCTGCGAATTAGCAGAAGGTGCAGCTATTAAAAAGCTGAGAAACAAGAATGAGATTTTTAATAAAGTTTTTTTCATGATGATTGATTTTAAAAAAGTGAATGAATATAGTGAAAATAGAATTGTTTTAATATTCAGAAAATACATAAGTGATTAATGAATAAACGTGTAAACTATTAAGACATTCGGTAAGGTTAACTTTAGAAAAATGTGACTATATGCTGCAATTTAATTATAGAAACTACCTTGAAGGAGCAATTTCAATTAGGGTTGTACTATTCGGTTCCAGATGGAAAGTTACATCCACAACATGTACCGAAGTTCCATCAAAAGATTGCTCAATATGTCCTTTTGAAATAGTATATTTTTTCCCAAACGGAAGAATGAAACGAACTTTTGCGCTTTCAATCGGGAAATCGAATTTATTGGTTATTGTTGCTGTATTTGTTGCGTTCGTACCATCATTCGCATTCGAATAAGTGGCGGTGAGTCTTGGTTTGTATAAATCGGGTGACTCTTTTTCAGTTGGATTCTCTACATATACCACTTGGGCGGTAGTACTGCCAACAGCTTTGTAACTTCCAGTTTTGGCATCTACTTTGAATAAATTAAATTCCATATTATCCCGCACCGAATTGACAATGTATTGAATGGGTTTGTTATTTAACGGGGAAGGATTTTGGCTGGCAATATGATGGTTATGACCGATCAGTATTAATCCGGGATTCGCAACGCTGTCGAAACCATTCATTTCTTTATTGCGGATGTGTGCTGCACCAACTCTCAGATTTCCGGCACCCTCTTTTTGAAGCCACGAGTCGATTGCCGTAATTTGCTGTACGGGCTTAAATCCGTGCCAGCCATTATTAAATGCCATGAAACGTCCTTTCCCATAACTAAAATTATAGGCTTGCAGTCCCCACCACTTGTTCCACCAATCGGCTTTTTCTTTATAGAAACCTTCTTCAGGCAAATTATCAAAATCGATATCGTGGTTTCCCGCAACGGTAAATGTAGCAGCATTCAACTTGTTTAGTCCTTTTGTGCCAAGCTGATTGTTGCCAATAAATAGTTGGTTCATACGGTCGTCGGTAGGTCGATACAAATTATCGCCCGTATTGAATACTAATTCAGGGTTAATGATATTGGCCATCTCAATAATGGTTGAGAGTCGTTGCAAGACAGTTTCAGTGCCTTTCTGAAAAGCATGCGCATCGGAGAAATGTAGGATATAATAATGCGGTTTATACTTTTTGATAACTTTTAAACCTGCCAATGATGTGTCTTGTCCGTTGGAAGTGTTCAAAATAATATCATACCGGTCGGCAGGTGCTTTGGATGGAACGGTAACTGTAATTCTTGTGTTATATCTGTTTTGTGATGTAACATCATAAACCCAGCTTCCTCTTTCAATTTTTTTAGTTGTTGCAACTGTGTTGTAGGGTCCATGCAATGTTACTGAGTTTACGGTTTGCCCTGTATCGGCATTGAACCAGACTTCGAAACTTTCACCGGCTTTCACAATGGCAGTGGTAGCTCGCCAGGGGTAAATAATTTTGCCGCACCAACCAATGTTTGCGAAGCTGAATAAGAAAAGAAAAATTGCTGTGTATTTTTTCTTCATAGACTTTAAATGTTCTGATTGTAATATGCAACTTGAATTTCATTGGCAAAAGTAGAAGTGTGGACTTAATTTGGACTTAATTAATGCTTAATACAGACGTGCTTTAAGATAAAAAAATGGCAATAATTGAAAAAACATTCAATTATTGCCATTTCTTAAGATGTTAGAACCAAGAATCAAGATTCAAGACTCTTATGCTGAATTTTTTCGATTAATTCAACATTACTTTTTTAGTGCTAACGTTGCCATTAATATTTACCAATACCAAGTAAATACCTGAAGTAAGTTGTTTATTGATAGTGGTAACCGAACCATTTAAAGGTGCACTCGTAATAATCTGTCCAACCATATTGCAAACTGTAATTGTTCCTACATTCGTTGTTTCGGCGTTATTTTTTACCGTAATTTGGTTGTTGGCATTTTTATACACTGTAATTGAATTGTTCACCGTATAGTTTAAACCTGAAATAGTTGCAAATTCGTAAGCTCCTGCCGAGCAATTTACTGCAGGACGATTACGTCCAATCTGGTCGGTTGTAACAGCAGGTGTTAGTGAAGATAAGAATGTTGAATTACCATATGCAATCGCTGGCGAACCAGTCATTAATGGGAAATAATTCATTTCTTCGTTGAAAACTCCTAATTTAGCCACATACGAGTTGGCAATGCTTCCATTAAGGTCGAATACATAATTCACATTATTCATTGGGAACTGAGTAGCAAAATCAGCATTCTGGCAAAAACCAATAATAGATTTTTCAATTATTAAATTAGTTCCCGCTGTATACGAAGGAGTTTCAACAAAAGTACCAGGATCCACATTGATTTCCATACCTAAGTCGGCATAATCGGACATCGCAGTCATATTGGCATCCACAGCTACATTGTTTTCAAGTATAGAGTTTTTAATAGTGCGAGTACCAGCCGACGAACCTTTCAGAAAACGTACACCTGCACCACCTGCACCAGTAACGCCTGTTACTTTATTGCCACTTACTGTACAGTTAATCAAATTAAATTTTGAATTAACCAACAATGAATTTACAGCTATAGCACCTGCGGTATTTGCACCAGTTTGATTGTTGTAAAATGTGGTGTTGACAAATGAAACATCTTGCGTAGTACCAACATTAATATTACTAACATAAGCAGCACCACCTAAACTCGTACCGCATACATTATCAACAAATGCACAGTTTGTGAATTTTATATTCGAGCTTCCCGTTGTGGCCACAGTAGGATTTGTTTCGGTACTTACGAATGCTCCACCATAGCTTGCTGATTTATTGTTTTTAAAAACAGTATTTTTCACATCTAAATTGATAATAGTACCAGCAGCACCCATTGTGGTTAAAATTGCTGCGGCATTTGAACTTGCAACCGCGCTCAGGTCGTGGTTTTCGAATAAGCAACTATCAATTGTTGTATTTCCACCTTCCAAATACATACCAGCACCTTTCGAAGCCATATTTTCGGCAAAACGGCATTTTTTTAATGATAACTGTCCGTGTTTCATAAATAATCCACCTCCGGTTTTCAACGTAGTACCTTGGTTTCCTGTATTTGTCAAAAAGTCACAGTTTTCAAAATAGGCAGATGTAAATACTATAGGGAACCCACCTCTTAAATACACACCACCTCCACCAGATGAGTCGTTACTTTTACCATTTTTGAAAGTGAGGTTTTTGTAGGTAATCACAGTGATATCGGGAACACCTGGACCTCCATTATTGGCACCAAGTGCACTTAAATCCTGACGAATCAAGCAGCTGGTATTATTTCCATCAAAACCGCAGCTTGCTTTATCGTCACCTACTATTGTAATAGAACGTGTGAGTGGGATAATACCTAAATTGCCACCTACATTCCATGTGTTGTAAACCACACCTGTAGGTGAAAAAAGTGACGTTCCAGCAATGTTAATATCTGCTCTTGCTCCCGCTTTTGTTGGTTCTTGATTTATATTAATCATATCCATCACATGTATAACATCGCCTACAGATGAAATTGTAAATGCTCTTGATATGGTTTTAACAGCATTTGAAGAACTTAGACCATCCTTGGTGTCATCGCCTGAGCCATTTGACACATAAATATCGACTGCTGAAGCCAAAGTAATAGATCCACACATAATAAGCGTGAATACTGCTTTTAATAAGAAATTGTGTTTCATAATGGTTTTTTTAGTTGTTTGTATTAATTGAAAATTTTAAATCCCAACACCCGGTTGAGTGCTGAGATCTGAAATTATTTATAAAATTATTTTAGTTGAACTGGTTTTACCATCAATATTTAGCATTACCAAATACACTCCCGAAGTGAATGATTTATTGATAGTGGTTGTAGCAGCATTTAACGTTACACTTGCAACTCGCTGACCAACTGCATTGCAAACAGTTATTGTTCCTGTTTTTTGAGAAGCATTGTTCACAACAATCTGTTTGTTCGAGTTTCTAAAGATAGTAACTTTACTGATTACATTATCCAATCCGGTAGTTCCGGTTGGAGTAACCGCATTGCTTGCCACGCTTTCGGCACCATCGCCATTGGCATTTACTGCTTTCAATTTTACTGTATATTCAATATTGTTGGCTAAGCCTGTAATTACAATCGGACTTGTGGTTACAGCAGGGTCAAGGGCAGTATAAGTAACTCCATTATCGGTAGAATATTTGTAATTTGTAATGGCTAAACCACCTGTTGAACCTTCGGTAAAGGCAATAGAAATTTCAGTATCACCTGGTGTCGCTACTAACGTTGTTGGAGCTGCAGGGGCAGTTGTTATTGGTGCTATTTCAACTGAACCGGCATAACATTTACCGTCTGTAAAGGGACGGGTGTTACCTAATTGGTCGGTAGTAACCGAAGGAGTTAAACTAGTTAGATATGTAGATGTACCATAATTAATTGCTTCAGAACCATAATACAATGGTAAATAATTTCCCGTTGAATTAAATGGAGCAAACTTAGCTTTATATGATTTTCTCACATCATTGTCAATTAAAGAAACATAATTTAATTTGGTGGTAGGAAATGAATTAGTAGCAAGTGACCATTTTGCGTTTGTTGGTGAACCAGGTCTTCCAAGGAAAGAATTCTCAATAATTAAGTTAGTACCTGCAGTAAAACCTTCACCTTGCCATGCAAAATCTGTGGTATAGTTAGTAGAACTTACTGCTGCACCCGGACAGTAATTGTTTTCAAGTATACTATTATAAAATTTTACAACACCCCCATTTGTATTAACAGCAGTAAAAGCCCGTATACCAGCACCTGCACCTGCAGAAGTTCCAGACATAACCCTATTTCCTGTTATCGTACAATTTCTAAAATCAATTACTGAACCTGTCCTTAAATTTGAAACTGCCATACCACCACTAGAAATACCACCAGCAGCATTGTCATAAATAGTAGAATTAATGAAAGTTACGCCTACTGTAGCGCTAGGAGTAGAATTATTAATAAAGGCTCCTCCACCAAGTGTAGTTCCACCAGTAGTATTTGATATAATAGCACAGTTTGTAAACTTCATAGTGCAAGTTGTAACTAGTGCATCTCCGTAATAAATAGCAGCACCTTCAGCGGCCGTTTTGTTATTTTTCAGTAATGTATTATTGACATTCAAGGTAACGGCTGCAGTAGGTTTTACATAAATACCCCCACCGTTTGATAATAAAATGCCTGAATTATCATTATTCTGTATCGTACATCCATCCAACATAACTGTTCCGGATGCTACATAAATGGCACCACCATACAAAGCTTTATTCGAATCAAGATCAATATTTGTAAGGCTAATAGTTCCACCTGTAATATTAATGGCACCACCGTTACCAACGGCAATTAAACCTCCGGTTAGCTTTAAGTTAGTCATGGTAAGGTTAAATCCTGCGGTTTGGATAAAACGTGTTAGGCTTTTTCCATCAAAACCATCAGTTGTATTTGAAGCACCTTGAATGCTTAAGTTCTTATCAAGTGTAATCCCCACCTGAGGTGATTCAGTGTTTGCAGGATCTAACGTAAAATCAATCATTCCCGATACATGAATAATATCGCCCGAAGCGGCAAGAGTTTGTGCCTGAGAAAAAGAAGCAACGGCAGTTAACGCTGTCGTTCCATCGTTGGTATCAACTCCTGTAGTTGACAAATAAATGTCGGCTGCGTAACTCAAAGAAAAGAAGCTGCAAAGTAGTACTGTGAATACTGCTTTAAGAAAGTAATTTTTTTGCATAATTTTTTTTGTATTAAATTGGTTATTGAGAATTATTTTAGGACAAAGATATGTGGGTGCGCTTAATTTGGACTTAAAATATAATTAATTTGGAAGTTTTTTGTAATAAAAATGGGCAATAATCAAAGTTTCTTTTGATTATTGCCCATTTTTTCATTATAAGTGGATTTTTTAACTTCTAATTTCTCTTTTTCGTGGATGCATCATGTTTTTTTACCATCTCGGCTTTTCCTTCGTCCGAAATTTGTTTTTCGAATTCGGCATAATAACTCGTAAGCTTTTTGATAACAGGTTGTAGAGCTGTGGAATTAATACGGTTTTTTACTTCGTGTTTATCGCTTTTACGCTCAAAGAGCATATTGCCAAACTCACGATAATCCCGATTAGCGGCAGCGGCAGTTGGGTCGAGCATAATGCCCAATTTATAGTCTTTGGTAATAACTGTTGCCTGACTATAGTTTTCGGATACCATGTAGTTGCGATTGATTTGTTTTTTTGCAGTTACTGTTTTAGCCAGCGAAATGCCTTGAAGATTATAATTGGTCTGCGGTTTTTTACTGCCTGTAAGTTCCATAATGGTTGGATACAAATCAATTAATCCTACTAAATCGTTGTTTTCATAACCGGCAGGAAATTTTCCTTTCCAGAAAAACATCATGGGTACTTGCAATGTTTCTTCGTACACATTGTGTCCCATTGCTGCTTTTTCAATCATTCCATGTCCGCCTACAAAATCGCCATGATCGGAGGAATAAATGACAATCGTATTTTCTGCCATTCCTGTTTTTTCCAGTTCGGCAAAAATATCACCCACCCGGGCATCAATTTCAGTTACCAAGGCATAATAGGAGCCTATGTAGTTTCGGTACAATTGTTCGTCCTCGGCTGCCAATCCCAAACACCAGATTCCCGATTTGCTTTTACGCAAAGCCGAAAGCATCGGAGGAAGTTCATCGGCAGGTTGATGCATTGATTCGGGCATTTCAAGTCCATCGTTTTGCAACGTGCCTTTGCCCCATTTCGTAATGTCGTACATGGACAGATACTTTGGAAGTGGGTTATAAGGTTGATGCGGACGATAAAACGAGGTAAAACAGAAAAATGGCGTGTCGCTTTTTTTGTGATTACGAATAACATCTAATGTGAGTTCCGTTGAATAAGCCTCCATAGTCATATTCTCCTGCAATCGTGTAGTGCGTGTTCCCATTTTGGCTGTCGGAAATTTTGTTCCGGCTTTTGAGTTTCCATCCGGATATTTTCCAAATTCCGCAGCCCAATCTTCGCCAAATTCATCGGCCAGACCTTGTGCTTCAATCCAACTTACATAATTTTCTGACAGTGATTCTTTGGCAAGATGGCTTTTTTCAATTGTCCAACCTTTATCAGCGCCCGAATCGAGATGCCGTTTGCCAAAAGCATAGGTGTCGTAACCATTTGCCTGCAAAGCAGCTTGTAACGACACAGCATTTTTCACAATATTGGTAGTGAGCGGCGCATTATCCATAGCGCCAATGGTACGGGGATAAAGGCCTGTAAACATGGACATGCGCGATGGTGCCGAAATGGCATTCTGGCAATAAGCACGATTAAACACAACTCCAGCTTTTGCCATCGCATCGAGGTTAGGGGTTTTTACATCCGGATGACCCTGATATCCAAACACGTCCGCCTTGTGTTGGTCGCTGAAAATGAGAATTACATTCGGCTTCTTCGTTGTTTTTGGCTTTGCCCCAATGGGTGCAACGACTGAAAATGCTGCGAGAGAAAGTGTGATTTTGAGTTGTAGGTTCGTTGAATTCATTCTATTTTATCTATTGTTTGTATCTATCATCCGTCCGACCGCTCAAAGCGGTCAGACGGGTAGTGCAATAAGTGTTTTGCGCAAAAAGTTATGACGTTAATTCTATTTCAATTTTCAAATGTAATATTATTGATTTTCATGATATTATCAATGAATTATGAACATAAAATGCAGCCAGCGAAAGTAAATGATGGTATTTCACATCCCCGCAATTTATCCCCGTTTTACTGGGAGGGGCTTGGGGTTATCTTACCAATTATCTGTTCTAAAAGGAGCTACCGGAATTCCGGATATTCCAAAAATGCTTGCTTCACAATAATTCTTATAGGCATATCTTACGGCAACCGGATTTGGAACTTTATCGCTCGAAACGGCTAGTCGGGTGGTGGATGTTTCAATTTCTGCTTTTGCCGGATAAAAAACCTGATCAGCTCCTGCAATTTCAAATCCCTTTAAGTCAGTCCACATGGGAGAAATACCCCGTTCGGCATTCTTGAAATTTATGTATATTTTCTGTTCTTTTTTCTCCATCGATTTATAAACCGGAGTAGCATATTCAAAACCTTTCAGTCCGTAGGTTGCGCCTAAAGCCCACAAAGCTAACCTTTCGCCAACCGTTTCTTTATCAACCGGATGAATAAAATTGACATTTCCAACATCCAGCGTCGATACCATTCCTGAATTGGGAATGTCCGCCATATTCTGAGTTTGAACTTCACGTAAACGGGCTGCTGAAGTACTGTCAACACCATCGTATTTATAGGGCGCTATTTGTACAAAATAAAAAGGAAATTCGCCAATATTCCACCTGGCACGTAAATCGCTCACAAAAGCAGGCATCAGCTTTGCGTATAAATCTGCATTTTTACGATTACTTTCACCTTGGTACCATAAAAAACCTTTTATCGCAAAATTAATTAGTGGCGCCAATTTAGCATTATACAAAACACAGGGTATTTGTTGCGGATTTTTAATTTCAACATTGTTATCTAAAATAGAAAGATCAATTTCCTTAAAGGGTTCAATGGCTTCTCTACTCATCCAGGCTTCAACTGCCGACCCACCCAACGAAGAGACAATGATACCAACCGGAACATTCAATACTTCCTGAACATAACGGGCAAAATAATAAGCCGCAGCACTAGTAACTGCCACATTTTCAGAGTTATTCTCCAACCATTGGCCTTTTATGTCTGTCTGCACTTGTTTGCTGAACTGTCGTATTCTTTTTCCGGCTTCAACATCTGTATTAAATATTCGTATCGGCACAGTGGCTTTCGCTTTTGCAATAATATCATTTCCCCCTTTTATGGGTTGACGGTCGAATCCTTGCATTGGCATTTCCATATTCGATTGCCCTGAACAAAACCAAACTTCCCCAATAAGAATATTTTTGAGTGCAAGCTTTTCGCCATCGCTAATGATTATTTCGTATGGTCCTCCAGCTGCGGGCGTGTTCACTTTGAGTAGCCAATTGCCATTATTATCAGCAATTGTTACATACGATTTTTTATCCCATGAGTTTGTGATTTTCACTTTCGTATTGGGTTCAGCCCAACCCCAAAGTTTGACTTCCGATTTTTGTTGCAAAACCATATTGTCTGCAAGTATGGAAGGCAATTTCACTTTTGCTTGTAAACTTACTATCGAAACGATTAAAAGAGCCAGGATAAAGACTCTGCGAATTCCGTTTTTAAATTCCATTTTTTTTTGTATTTAAATTTATTGCAAGATAACATAAATAAATTATATCTGCTCAATCTATCTTAAAGTATTGCCGATACAGGCCTGTCTGTGGTTTTCGTTCCAAAATTATAATTTGGTTTGGCGCCCATATAGAATTTAAGTGTACCTCCACGCATCAAGTCATTGTGTGAAATAGATAATTTTGAATAGGGTTTTCCGTTTCGTTCCACTTTCTGGATATAAATATTTTCAGGACTGTTATTTACTGCTTCCACCGTGAATTTTTTTCCACCAGACAAATTGATAGATGCTTTATCAAACAAAGGGCTACCAAATATATAATCTCCGGATGCAGGGAAAACCGGATAAAAACCGAGTGCTGAAAAAATATACCAGGCAGACATTTGACCACAATCTTCGTTACCAATCACACCGTCCGGGTCATCGTGGTAAAACTCTTTCAAAATGTAACGGACTTTCTCGGCTGTTTTCCATTGCTGACCAGAATAGGAATACAAATAAGCTATGTGGTGGCTTGGCTCATTGCCATGTGCATACTGACCAATAAGACCGGTTATGTCTGAAAGCATTTCGGTATCATCAGGCGTATTTAGGCTAAAAAAGCTATCTAATCGTTCATTGAAAATATCTTTTCCGCCCAAAAAGGTTATTAATCCTGGGGCATCTTGCGGAGCTAACCACAAATACTGCCAGGCGTTACCTTCGGCATAGTCAGCTGCCCAGGGTTTTGTCGATTTGAAAGGGTCAAAAAGTTCACTCCTGGTCCCATCGGCTTTTATGCCTCTGAAAAAGCCAACTGACTTATCGTAAAAGAGTTGGTAATTTTTTGCACGCTTGCTGAAATATTTATAGTCGTCTTTTTTACCCAAAGCCTTTGCCATTAATGCAATACTACCATCGGAAATTGATAGTTCCATAGCCTGAGCCACTGTACGTATAGATGAAGCATCCGAAGGGATGGCTTTTAAAACTTTTGCATCTGATGGAATTACTTTAAAGTCTCTCAAATAGTTAAGCCCACGTAAGTCAGACATGGCTGTTTTTCGGAGTGCCTGATAGGCGCGTTCTGCATCAAAGCCTTTAAATCCTTTCAGATAAGCCTCGGCTACAATTTGCAAACTTGAAATTCCTGTCATACATTCTGTTTCGTAACCATTCAGATGCCAAATTGGCATAAAACCTTGCTGGTCATTTATAGCCAACATACTATTTACAAAATCATCAACTCTTTCAGGCGCAAAAATCGTAAACAGGCTATGTGCAGCACGGTAGGTATCCCATGTCGAAAAAATGGAATAGTTTTGAAAACCGGGTTTGGTATACACTTTATTGTCAGTTCCCTGATAATCACCATTATTATCGTTGAAAAGCGAAGGATGAATTAAGGCATGAAAAAGTGCAGTATAAAAAATTCGCTTATCCGATTCGTTTTTGGTTTCAATTTCAACGCGAGCGAGCTCTTTATTCCATTTTGAATCGGCTTGTTTTGCTATTGAGTTGAAGTCCCAATCCGGAATTTCGGCAGTTATGTTGGCAAGTGCATTATTTGCACTTACGGGCGAAATACCCACTTTAAGTTGTACAAAATCACCCTGTTCAAAACCAATTACTCCTTTTACCGACTTGCCTTTTCCTTTTTTTCCTTCTAAGGGTTTATTGTCGTTGTAAATAATCAGGTTTTTTAATGGTTTTGACGACCGGATAGCAAAAAACACTTGTTGCTCTTTCGCCCAACCGGATGAGTGGCGGTAGCCTTTGAGTGTATATTCGTCAACTTGTTCCAGATAGGTATCAGTACTTTTGTCATTTATTCCTTCTTTGAGGTCAATTATCACATGTGCATTTATGCCTTTTGGGAATTGATATTGATGAAAGCCAACCCTTTCGGATGCCGTTAATTCAACAGAAACGCCATTATCCATTTTTACGGCATAATATCCTGGTTTGGCAGTTTCGTTTTTATGACTGAAAGTGGAAAGATAGCCGTTGTGTGGATAATTTTGTACTCCCTTGTCTAATCTTACATCGCCGGTAAAGGGCATAATCAGCACATCTGCCAAATCGCCAATACCCGTTCCGCTCAGGTGCAATTGCGAAAAACCTATAATAAGACTGTCGGAATAATGATAACCCGAGCACCAATCCCAGCCTTTGTAAATATTGTTTGGACCAATTTGTACAGCGCCAAAAGGCACACTTGCTCCTACAAACACATGTCCGTGACCACCAGAGCCGATAAATGGGTCAACAAACTTTGTCAGGTTGGCAGTTTTACAAGTTGTGCCTGAAACCATTAGCGATAAAATAAGTGATAAGAATAGAAGAATGAATTTGTTTTTTTTCATGGAATATGTATATTTCTAATTAATTTATATTTTCACTCGTAATTATGTTTTAATAATTCGTTGCACAAACCTATCTTTTATTTTATAAAATAAATTCTTGATTTCATATTTGATAAATCTAGTTCTAAAGTTTTTGTTATCACGTGTCGGGAATTACGCCAATAGTAAAATCGGCAAATACACACTGACTGCTAAATATTAATGTGATTAATAATAAAAGGGTGGTTTTTTTCATGGAATTTCATTTTGATTACAAACATATATTCATGGTATTAAAATTGAATTAATAAATACTTAATCACTGAATATATTTTGTTTTATGTCAGAAAAACATCATTTATTATTGGTAATAAGAAGTAATACACTACTTTTGCGATATTAAATTAGTATTTGGCATGTAATTTTAATTTTAATTTTTCAACTGCAACACTTATGAATTCAACTAAAAAACTTTTAATATCCTTATCCATACTGTGTATTTCATTTCAGGTTTGGGGGAAATCGCCCAGGGAGTTATTTACATTTGTTCAGTTGACCGATATCCAAATGGGTATGTTCAGCAAGAATATAAATAATGATGAAGAAATTCGATTGTATTCATCTGCCATAAATTATGTCAACAACATAAAACCAAAGTTTGTAATAATAACAGGCGATTTCGTGAACAACAGGACGGATACAAATCAAATAAAAGCATTTAAACAACTTACGTTATTAATAAGCAAAAATATTCCGGTGTATTTAATCCCCGGGAATCACGATGTGGGACAAATCCCTGATAAAGAAAAAATGGATTTCTATTTTAAGTATTATCCAACTGATAAATTTGATTTTAGGTGTAAAGGCGTCCAATTTATTGGCATAAATAGTTGCCTTATCAATTCGGGAACTGATCTGGAAGTAAAACAACTGAATTGGTTGAAAGAATCTTTGATGAAAAAACCGGCCAGTGCGCGCAAAATTGTATTTACCCACCATCCGTTTTTTACAGCTGATATCAATGAAAAAGACAGCTATTCCAACATCCCTCAGAAGAAACGACTGGAATATATGCAACTTTTTAAAACCAATGGGGTGAAATTGATTTTCGCTGGGCATTATCACAATAATGCTCAGGCTCAATACGATGGAATTGAGATGATAACCACTTCGGCTGTAGGCAAGCAATTAGGAAAAGCAAAATCGGGATTCAGAGTGGTAACAGTTTTCAAAGATAGTATCAGTCACAAATACATTGAACTACCAACCGACTAACAATTTATCGGTTGGTTTTTAAATCGACTAAACGGTATTTGAAACCTAAAGAAATTACATTATAATTTGCATACCACAATTTGTATTTAAAAAAGTCTTGAGTACCCGTATATTTAAGTTCAATTCCCAAATTATTGTAATCAACTCCAATGCCAAATCCAAGAATCTGTGGGTCATCCGAAATATTACTCCACGATAACATCCTATTTGTAAGATAACTGGTTGCATTAATCTTCAGTTTATTATTTACAGAATAACGATATCTAACGCCTAAAGGGATATCAATTCCGTGATAATAATACTCACTATTAGCGGACTGACTTTGTTGTTTTTCAGATATTTTTAAATTGTAAACGGGTTGTACAATAAAACTCCATTTGTTATTGAAAAAGGGAAGGGTATATTCGAGTTCTACACCAAACATCGGGGAAATTATTGATCCAGATTCCTGACTATTTATTGGATAACTCGCTCTTGAATGATTAATACCAACCATTACAGCCGCCTTAAATGAATCTCTTTTAACTTTTGCCTTTATTGGTGATGCATTAGTTGTTTCAAATTGTGCATTATATTGCTCAAAATAAGTTTTCAATTCTTTTTCTTCGTAATTTAGCTTCGACAAGTCGTATTTATAAGTCGGATTATTTACCTCGACAAATAACTGTTGACGAAAATTATTATTCGTAGCGACAAAACTTGTTCCATTTGCATTAGTTACCTGATAACTTTTATATACTAACTGTCGGATAGCAGAATCATTAGCTGCGTAAAAAAAACGAGTAATATCCGGATTGCTATACATATACAACGATGCTTTACCTTCGGCCAACACTTTTAGCGCAAGCTTTTCGGTTTGCCAAACCGGGTTTTTTACTGGCGATAAGTTGCTGATATCCTCGCTTGACTTATCTATTTGTACATGTTTGCAAATATATTTATCGTAACCCGGGATTTCGAATAAACTAATGGAATCAATAAATATCTTTAGCGGTTTACTATCATCCGTCAGTTTATAAAAAATTTCTTTGGGACTCGATTCCCAATCTTTATTCTCAATGAAACATTCGGTTTTTTCTCCATTATTCGTTACAAAGTAACCTTGCACATACGATTTTTGACCGTAAATAAGATTTGCAAGGAAAATGGCAAGAATTGTAATGATCTGTTTTTTCATAATTTATGTTGCTATTGATTGTATCAAACAAAAATAGAGAATCAAATTACATTTATCGGTTGATTTTTAAATCAACTAATCTATATTTTAAACACACTGAAAGTGCCTTGAAATCTGTTTTCCAGGTTCGATACTTAACAAAGAAATTCCTACTTTCACAAGCTTTGATCTCTATGCTAAACTTTTTATAATCAGCGCCTAATCCGAATGCAAAACGATGAGTTCTTTCTAAAACATCAAAATTTAACCGATCAACCTTAATGGTTGTATTATTCCATGACAAAAAACCGGTAGAAACATAGCCGGTTGCATTGATGCAAAATTTATTATTAAAAAAATAACGATATCTTATACCACAAGGAATCTCAATTGCCTGATATGAAAACTCACTTTCCATGGGTTCATCATCGTAATAACGTAAACTCTGAATTTTTCCCGAAATTGTAGAATTATAAGTGGGTTGAAGTAAAAAACTCCATTTGTCATTTGAATAAGGAAGTGTAAATTCGAGTTCTGCTCCAAGAGAAGGAGCGATAAAAGTCCCAAAATTCTGACTGTTTATCGGATGTACATTATCTCTTACATTCATGCTAAACTGATTCATACCTAACACAATAGAACCTTTAAAAAAATCCTTTTTAATTTTTTCTTTTACAATCACTTCTTTGGTTGTTTCAAACTGTGCATTATACTTTTGAAAATACTTTGTTCTGCCGGATATATCGTTTCTTTTATGTGCAAAAGCTATTGTTTGTTGGGATTTTGGAATCCCAACTCTCACTGTTCTTAGGAACTGCGTTCCGTTCTTATATTTTTGCATTTTCAAATATAATCATTATTTGTATTGTAAGAAAGGATTGAAAATCCTAGAATACAAGAAGATGGGATTTCAAAAATTCCACTCGCCAGTACCACTTTTATTTCATTAAATAGCATATCCGCAGGGACAGGGAGATTGAGAGTCCCTACATTTATACTAAGGTTGAATAAAATACTAAGGTTTTAATACAATATAAACGTCTGAATTTTTATCGATTTAATCTTTTTATTTAATAACCTTATTTTTGTTTTTTTTTTACCTTAGTAGTAATAATCTCTCTCCCTATCTTAAACCTTATTAGCTAATGTTGACGATTAACAATGTTATTTTACACTTAAAAATAGTCCATCTTATTTTCCTATTTCGTGGATGTTACTTGATTGAAGAAAATCTAACAATAACCTATCATAATTCATTTATGGGTGCAAAAGCCGATAGTCATTAAAAAATAATTTATTTTATCACTGTCATTTTTGAGTTCAACTTATGTATGCCGCATTGAATCTGGTATATATACACCCCGTTTTTAAGGTTAGATGCATTGTAACGATACTTGAAATTGCCGGAAATATGATAACCTAAATTGATGGTTTCAATAACGCTACCCTGCATCGACAGAACAAGTATTTGCACATTGCCACTTTCCGGCAGGTTACATTCAATAGTTGTGAAATCTCTTACTGGATTAGGATAATTGTATAGTTGAGGTGTATTTTGGCGATTAAGTTCAAGGGATTGAAGTATGTCATTACTGAAAGTAGCTTCAGTAACGGCCGACCAAATATTTCCCGATTTGGCACGCGCTCTCACCGTGACCAAATTATCAGAAATAGTAATCGGGGTGTTGTAGGCGTAAGTGTCAGCTGCTATGCTACTTCCTGTTTGGCGTGGATCGCCTTTCAAGCTATAATATATGGTGCCTTCAGCGGCAGACATTCCCAGCTTGAAGGTATTACTTACAGTTCCTCCGTATGAATTAAAGAGGGGAGCTTCAATATTCGGATACATATTTGCCGCTTTAAACTGGTTGATAAGAATGCCGGAACGAATTGGAAAATAGGTTTCAATTAAACGTTTTTTCTCCGTTTGCCAGATATCTTCGGTGTAAAGTAACGCCGAACTGCTTTGTCTAACATCTCTCCGATAATCTCCCCAACGTGCCGATTCAGCAAAAACAGCCGGTTGTATTTCTCTCGCAAATTTTTCCCAGTCGGCAATAATGGAATCAGGTGTTAAACAGCCATTGGTATAAAGATGTTTATGCAACCTGTCGGCAAAAAGCATTTTGAATTCCGGATTTTTCATCAGCTTTTGGAAAATCTCAGTCACATAACCCGTACTGTTCTTAGTCACAATATTCGTATTTACATTTTCCAATATACGCTCAGTATCCCAGGCAAAAAAGTTGAACCCTTTTCTTCCATCAACCCTTTCTCTGCCAGCAGCCCAGTTATGTTGGTCCCAATCCTGATTTGCACCGTAAAAATTCAAAATTATATAATCAATAAGATTAACAGGTTCTAAATAAACAGGATATGCTAAATTGTCCGTGCCATCCGGATTTTTCCCGAGTAATCTGTAATAATCAGCATTGTTTTCCACGCCGGCCTGAACAGCTGCAATCATTTCATTCCAGGCACTCAGGTTTCCATCAACCACTTCGATATAATCCTTTATAACATCATAATTCGATTCAGAACCTCCAAAATATGTCTCCATGAATTCTTTGTCGATACGTTCCGATAAATTGAATAATCCCCAGTACAAGCCATTTATAAATAAATGGGCATAACGGGTGTTCACACTTACATGTCCCATTTTGTGCAAGGTGTTTTTTGCCCACACGTCCCGAATGTACTGAGCACCTTTGCGCTGATCGCCATTTGAGTGAAACCATGTGTTGTTATATCCTGCTTTAATATGTATGGTGTTGAATTTGCTGGTAGCATCCGCATGAGCCGGAAATAAAGGATATTCCATTTTTGCAGGTCCATATTTCGGTTTAAAAACCAGCCTGAACGAATGTTTGGGTGAATTGCTAGGTAAACGGCTTTGTCCTCCCTGCAATTGCACACCACAGTTTATTTGCAGATTATCAGCATTGCCGCTTCCAAAAATCTCAACCGAAGCAGCACGTTCCCAGTTATTTGTTGTGTAAACGTAAATGCCACCGGTAGAGTCATTGTTTTCATCTGAAAAGAAATTTGAAGGCTTCGAAACCAATGAAATAATTGGAAGTTGAGAGAAGGAACTTACAATATTATTGCTGTTTTTAGGATTATTGCAAATTTCCGGATCCATGCCATAGTCTGCAATAACACCTGTACCCCATTTAGTTGGATACATGGGCAAAACATCAGGCTGCTGCAAAACCTGGTCAGGGAAAATATAAGTATTTGTTGCCGAAACGCTCAGGCTGTTGTTTAATATGGATACAGCACGAATAACTTTCGTCGATTCGATGGTTAGAGGTGCTTGATAATCTGTTCCGTTCAGCAAGTTCGGAGCGCTGCCATTTGTTGTGTATTTTATAGTTGTACTAGTAGTTGGGCATGTTAAACTCAACTGAAATGGAGCAGAAAAAAGACCGCGTTGAGTTGAGAAATAGGGTGGAAGAATATATAATTCTGCACTGTTTGCAGCCCATGGAGTGGGAGTGTTAATGTATATATATTCGCCATCAACCAAACAGTAGGATACATCTTCATATTGTTGAGGAAATCCAGGTATAATACCTGAAACAAGTATACCTGAGTTATTATAAAGTGCCAAATATTCACCCGAGGCTGTAAGTTTGAAGTTGGTATGAAGATAGGGTAAGGGTTCTTTGATATTATTATCAGAAGCAAAAACAATCATGTATTGTCCCGGAGCAAGGTTAACTGAAGGGAAACCCCATTTGTTGGGTTGAGTGGAATCATCGGTAAGTGTCCAATTCAATAGATTTATTGTGGTGGTTGAATTGTTGTAGAGCTCTATCCAGTCTGAGTTTTGACCAAACTGATCTTTAATTGAATTTTTGTTAGACGCTAAAATTTCAGAAATTACAATTTGAGCATTGTTCTGGAATGAAATTAAAATAGCCGCTGCAATACAAAATAATCTTAGTAGTTTCAGCCCCCCTAAATCCCCCCGTTGGGGGGACTTTTGGATTAGCCCAGTGTTTTTATTGTCTTTGGTTAAAGATTGATTTATAGACTGTTTCATATCAATTGTTCAACAAATCATTGATCATATTTACTAATAACCTTCCGGCAATGGGGTCGGTGGTGGCTTTTTCTAAATTCATACCCGAAACGATAGCCGAACCGCCTTTGTTGATGCGAAGTATGGAGAAGCCTTTTATCGTTTTTACATACTCCGAACGTTCCATCATTTCGCCAACTATATAGCCGTGTATTTTGGTTTGGTTGGCTAATTCTATCACATCCAGACTTCTGTTTATCTGAAATGCCATTTTACAAACTGTAGGAATTTCAGCTTTATTGTTGTTGAAATAGCGAATGTCAAACAATCCAATGCCATCAAATACAGGCGATTCAGGCACTTCCATATTAACAATATCGCCTTCGGTAGGCACTATCCAACCTGTAATATATTCAGGATACAATTTTTTAGTTGCATCCGGCGAGTTCAACAACAACACTTTAGCGCCTTTGTCCACCAAAGTTCTTAGTTGTGCCAACTCTGCCTGAGTGCATTTTGTGCTGTCGATACCCGAAACGATATACAAATCAGGTTTAGCTACAAAGGCTGCCGAAAGAGTTGTGAAGGTAGTATGTTTTACTTTCAAAAAATCCATGGCTTTGTTGATGCCATTAAAATCGACTAACGCAATTTTTTTAGCGTGATTTACAGTAGCGTAACTCCACTCTTTTTGAGCGATATTGAGCTTGTATTCGTTTTCGGAAATAGGAACTCCGTTTTCTGTCAGTTTAAGTTTTAATTTAGCTGCAATTTTTGGTGATGGTAAATTTTCAGGAATTTGAATATTGGGCGTAATCCATTGACGAGTCGAATGCTTTACAGCTGGAAATATTTCCGAACCTTTCACCAATACATCGCCACACTCCGATTGCAATTCCCAATAAAGCTTCGTTTCACCTACTTCCGCTCCGTTTTCTTTATCGTTCACCACGCAAATTCTTGTTGGCAACATTTCTCCGGCATACAGGTTTCGTCCCCAAATTTCGGCACTTACCAACACAGGCTGCATAGCTCGTTTCATTGCATAATAGGTTGGGTAAGGCTCAATATTTTTAGCATCGTACACATTGCGAAACCATGTGAGCAGTGCAAAATGTAAAACTCCGGCCGTTTTATCGCCGGTGCGACGAAGCGCTTCGGCAATCTCGCCGGTTATAAATGAGTTTACATCCAAAAAAGCCTGTGGATTTGCATATTCGTAGGATTGATATCCAATAAGCGATTGCGGATTTTGATGCACCAAGTTATAAAAACGGGTCGCATGTCCGGTTTCGCCGTTTGGATAGCCGGTCGACAGTTCCTGACTAATAAGCGGGCGTCCCGGATAGACTTTGCTCTGAAAATGACCTTTGAAATACCGGAATAAAGTATAGGCGTACCAGTTTATGTATTTATGATCGTCATCGATATCACCATCATCAATGTTTTTGTAAAAATCTTTTCCAAATCGGACTTCCGAATCGATACGTTTGTAGTTGGAGTCGAAACAGATGGGACGTGTTGGGTCTGTTTCGCGCATACGTTTTACGACATCCGAAATGATTTTCATTTTTTGTTTTGCTACCTCAATATCAGGTTCATTATCATAGAATTTCATTTCGTTGTTTACAGTCCAAAATAGTATCGAAGGATGATTTCGGTATTTTTTAAGCATTCCCAAAAATTCATCTGCCCACATTTTTATCAATTTTTCATCAGGCATCGATGATTGAATCATTAACCAGGGCCAAGTACCTTCATAACTTATTCCAATTCCATTTTCATCTGCAGCTTTCGTCCACGTTTCGTTGTAAGGCGATGTATGAGTACGCGTTACATCCATATTGGCCGATTTCATTAATTGAAAAAAGGTATTGGCCAAATCAACATCGTTTGGAGCTAAGGCATAAGGTGTGTGGTTGGCTCCCCGAAGCCAATATTGATTGCCATTGAGGTAGAAAAATTCGTTTTTTGTTTCAAAAGTTCTGAATCCGGAAGTAATTGATTTATTGTCAATTTCTTTCGAGCGAGCAACCAATTTGAAATTGAAATCATACAAATTCGGATGATTCGGTGACCAGAGTCTGGGCTTTAAACCCGATAGTGAGAACGTAACTTTCCGTTCTTCGCCGGCTTTTAATGCTAACTTTTTCAAGGTAGTTCCTGCATAAAGTTGACTTTTTGTTTCTTTATCCAGAATTTCGGTCGTTAAATCGTAAGTAGCTGATTTAGTGCTGTGATTCTTTATCGTCACATCGAAAGTTGCGCCTTCGAGCGTTGGCTTGATGTATACATCTTCAATTTTCACTTTATCAGAGATGACCATTTTCACGGGTTGCCAAATACCTGCAGGATTTTCTTTGAAAAATCCATGCGCTATATCTTTCAACATATTATTTGTTACAGGCACTGTAACGGCTACATCTACTATTTTTTCTCCGTCTTCAATATTCTCGATAAAATCACGTACAACCCTCACGGCAATCAGGTTTTTCCCTGGTTTAAACAATTTTGAACCATCTACCGAAAAATCGCCAAACATGCCGATGTGTGAACCAGCCAACTGTCCGTTGATATATACTTCGCCAATTTTGGAAACAGCATCGAAATTCAAGGTGATGTGTTTCGATTTTAAATCCGTTGGCAATTCTATCCACTGACGGTACCAAGCCACTTTAGTAGTTGTATAATCGAAAGTATAGTTGGCACAACGGTCGGTTTCCTGTTGGAAATAAACATCCGAAACACCTTTTGCATGGCCGTCGAACATTTCGCCATGCAACCATATACGACTTGGATTCCAGAAATTCGGCACCGACATGGTGTGCCAGTTGTTATCTTCTGCATTTTCCTGAGACGCCTTTTTTGCATCTTTCATTTCATGTTCCGGCATAAAAAGCCATTGTCCATTCAACGAAATTTCGGTGCGTCCATTTGTAAATTCGCTAATAACCAATGGTTTATATGAAGCTCTTTCTATGATCCGTTTTTTTTCTTTTTCGTTAGCTTCTAATTTTTTGAAAACTTCCATAACGGGCGTATTCTTTAAATAATCATCAGTTAAAGGCGTAATAACCAAATCATCGAATTCAGTTTCTATCCAGCTTCCTCCCAGCGTAACTTCGCCCGACGGAGCCATAGAAGCATTTTTATCCAAAATGTCTATATATGGAGCGGATTCATTGTTCAGAAAAACACGAATACGATTGCCGCACACTTCAATTTTCACATCGTACCATTTTCCGGGTTTAGGTTGAAAATAAAGCGGGCGCAAACCGAGAAATTCATCCGTTCCCATATAACCCATCCGGCTCAGATAAAGCGTATTTTGCAATCCACCTCTTAAACCCACTACGTATCTGTCGTATCGGTTAAAAGCTCTGAATCCGGCCCAAATCTGAACTTGGTCTGCTCCTTTTGGTGCACGAGCTTTAAATTTTATGGAATAGTTTTTCCATTCGGCGTTGCCAAAACAACTGTAAGCATCTTTCGATTTTAGCACACCGTTTTCAATCTTATTTGTTCCTCGCCCGATTGTTTTGAGTACTGTCGCTGAATTCGAGAAATCAGTTTTAAACTCCGACTGCTGAGCCGAAATAAGTTGGTTTGAGAGTAATAAAATCAACAAAAATGATGTTTTTCTTAATAAATTTTGTAGCATGATGGTGTTTTGATATTGTAATATTTGATAGTGATGAATTGTTGAATTGCCTCCAGCTTCAGCTGGAGAATATTGTAATTAAAATGAATTGGCTTTAGCCAAATAAATAATTGTTATTTATAACATTGTTTGATATTTATAATTTTGGCTAAAGCCAATAAAAAATTTAATCTTTATTCCTCCAGCTAAAGCTGGAGGCAATTCAAGCTGGAGGCAATTTAAGCTGGAGGCAATTCAAGCTGGAGGCAATTCAAGCTGGTGGCAATTCAAGCTAATTAATATTATTTTTTGATAAATCGTACTGGTTTTTTATTTTCAGCACAAATGAAATAAATCCCAGGACTTAAATTACTTACATCTACAAGTTCTGTAGTTTTTGTTTTCAAAACAACTTGTCCTGACACATTCACAATCATTATTTCAGTATTTGTTTCTAAACCTTTAATATACAGTGAGTTTTGAATGACAGTTGGATAAACTCGCAAACTATTATCGGTATTGTCAGGTTGTGTTTCTATTCCGGTAGGTTGCCAACTATTATTCCAACTACTAACCGTGAATGTAGTTGGAGCATCATTCCGGAATGCAACTTGTCCGCTTTTCAGATTAGTAACCGTATTGCCTGTAAATGTTCCTGAACCGATAGAACCTGATTTGATTAAAAACCCCTGCAATGAAGGATTATCAATAATATTTCCAATAAAAACAGCGTTGCATCTCTGCACATCGATTCCAATTCCCGGAGAATCAATGATGGTATTTGATTGAATAGTGGCTGTTGCAGTATCGGCAACGGTAATGCCTCCATGTCCGTAAGTGGTACGAATTCCGCAACCACGAAGTATCAGGTTATTTTCAACCAATACCGATTCGCAAGGATTTCCGACAGTGCCAAATTTACCTATACGTATACCACTACCGTCTGACGGATCGGTAATTAAATTATTGCGTAAAATGCTATTCCGCCCACCTGCTACGCGCATTCCATTAGCCCACATACTGGCAATGGAAGTATTGTTCAGTATTTTCGTATCGGCCATATTAGCAGCTACACCTCCCCCATTTTGTGAATTAATAGCAATGCCATCATCACCCGGACCAACAATGAAATTGTTTTGCGCAGTAAGTCTTATTCCTTCGTAATCGACTTTCACAGTTGGACCATTATTCAGGTTGATACCATCAGCCCAACTTTCGGTTGCACGACAATCGCGAATAATTCCATCAGTGCCACTGCACCAGAAAAAACAATGGTGAGTCCAAACCCGCTCCACAAGCCAACCTTTTGCACCCTGAACAGTCATCCCCGAATCGTGTCCCAAGGTAACATCCCGACCCGTTTCCGGATTGAAAATGTATAAATCCTGAATTGTACAATTAGTCAAATTCCATTTGTGTCGTCCTCCAATAATGCGTGTGTTTGTAGTGTACCACATTCCGGCACCGTAAATATTGATTCCCGTAGCATTAATAATCGATCCGCCATTATGAAAATTTCCTGCGGGTATCCACATTCCTTTTTTCTGAGTTTGACAAGCTGAAATACAA
This sequence comes from Paludibacter sp., assembly GCA_010365115.1. GTDB lineage: Bacteria > Bacteroidota > Bacteroidia > Bacteroidales > Paludibacteraceae > Paludibacter. Next base: position 36,294 of record JAAFGX010000015.1, on the reverse strand, counting down.
TTTTTAAATGCTTGGGTATCATCAATATTGTCGTCGGGAATCGCTCCGTAATCGATAACCGATAGTGTATTTGCAGGTTGGGGAAGAGGTGGACCTACATTTTCGAGCAAAATAAAATCGATTTGGTAATAAGCTGCGGTATTTTCAACTTCTTTTTTTAATGTGATAATACTTCCGGCATGAACCGGATCGCCTTTGATAAAAGCCCGATGCATATCATAAAAACGTTTGGGAGTGCCAATCGAAGGATCGTTTTCTACCAAATTCTGTTTACCGTATACCCAGGCATATTTCGAAGTACACACCATTGATTGCCTAAAAACACCATCGACATATAAATTCAACGAATCGGTAATACCACCGCCCATAGGCGCATCGGGCATTGAAACACGCACCACGATTGTGTTGGTGATGTCGGTTGTAGTCCATGTAACAGATTCGCCGGTTGCATTAAGTTCAACACACTTTCTACCCGATGACTCAAGCTGCACAGTTGGGACTGTCGGTAAAGTTGACATCGAAAGGATGGTTGCCCCACCAACCAGGTTTCCATCTTCGGCTTCGTACATTTTAAATGGCATAGTGGCGCCTTGTGCTGAAATATGTACGATTGCTGAAAATAATATAGCAAAACAGGCAAAAAGTCTTTTTGACATGGATTTTAATATGGAGATTATTTCTATCTTACCTATAAAAAATATGAAACTACAAAAGAACGCAAAAGATTAACTACGTTGACCGCTGGTTCACAAAAGTCAGAGATCAATATTTTATAAAACATACAAATGAATTTTCAATATTGAAAATTATTTCTTTTGTTGATTATTATGTTCTCCTTTGTGATTCAATTTCTCAAATAAAATATTTATATGTTTATTTTATACCAACTGTACATTTAAAACAGTCCAATCTGTTTTAAATGTTTACTGTTGTTAATGCCGATTGCAAATTCCGCCTGCGGAAGACTTTCAAACAAATAGTACAATTAGACATAGTCGACATTGGACTATATTGTTTGTGCAATCGGTATTAGTATTTATCCGGGGATTATAAAAATAAGGCAGAATTATTCACAAATCGCTGAACAATTCTGCCTTATTTTTTATATAAGCCTCAAACCCCTCCCTATAAAAATCGGGATATATTCCGGGGCATAAAGTCAAATTACTTGATATCATAAAAATACCAAAACATAATTCTATTTGCTTTTAAGCCCCTTTAGGGGTTTGGGGTCTTCAGCGTTGGCACAAAAGTTTCAAATACAACGCCTCTGTCACGTATTACCATCGTATCTTTTACTTCGTGTTTCTCGTTTCTTGAAACAAGAGGGTCATTATAAGCATATTGAAGGTAAATAACATCGCGTGATTTTCCACCCCACATATCACCATTTTCTTTCAGCAATCCGCTTCCAATTACAGTATTGGTCACTTTGTTATAAACCACACAGGTACCATCAGCTGCAAAAACCAGATTCAATGTAAGGTTTCCACCATCGGGGGCGTTATACCTCCTTATTTTATTGGGAACTGAAATTGTATTTAAATCAAATGTGCTAGCCTTTACCACTTCATCCTTTTCTACGTATTGGTTATGATAAATTTTAGTGCCAATCTCCACATTCGTAGTGTTATTTATCACTTTATCGGCTCCTCGTCTTAAATAGTTTCCGTGATATTTATTGATGTATTTTATACCAAACAAAGTATAATCTTTTGGGAGAATTGACCAATTTGTAGCAATATTCCGGTTTGGAGTTGCAACCAACGGTTTTCCAACGAGCACACTATCAAGCCCTTCTTGACTTTTTATTACCAGCGGAATTGCATAATTGGTTTTATTCAATGCAGCGACGGCAAGAGTGTCGTTAAAGAACGCATCGGTCAACTTAATCAGGATTCGTCCTTTGGTATCGCCTTTGGGAATAATAACCGGACTTACTGTTTCGACAGTGTAGTAGGTTGCAGGCAAATATTTTACGCCAGCAACATCCGAAAGCAAGGCAGTATCTACTTCAAAATACACTTTCCTATCTATTTTATTTTCGTAAACACCCGACATGATAACACCAATTTCGAACTGGCGGTTATTGTCATTGTCGTTGAAACCGTCATCGTATTTACCTAATATAATGGTACGTACAGGTGTTTGATACGGGAAGTAACATGCTGTTACACCGAAATCATCGAACTCAATTGGTGCGTTTTCGCAGGAGAACATAGCAAAAATTGCAAACAATAGAATGGCTGTTTTATTTATCTTTTTCATCATTTTTTCTTTTATCGATTTAACAATTATATTACCAACCCGCATTTTGTGTCAAACTTGTGTATTTGCGTATCTCGTTATATGGTAAGGGCAAATATCGGTGTTTTTCTGCATTAAATGCGCGTATTTCAACATCAATTAACTGATAACCGGCACCTGTACCATTGTCGTAAAGTCCTTTTACAGTTTCATTCAGGGGTAAACCCCAGCGACGCAAATCAAAGAAACGGAATCCCTCGAAGCAAAGCTCCAAACGACGCTCGTTTTGAATTAATGTACGCATAGCTTCTTTCGAAGTTATTCCATCCAAATAAGGGTCGACAGTTATTGCCATGGCTCTTTTACGAATAAGTTTCATAATATCTTTTGCCGATTGAGTGCTTGCTCCTTCTTTATAAGTTGGTCCGCCAATTTCGTTTTGTGCTTCGGCCAGAATTAAATACAATTCGGTATAGCGGAATAAGGATTCGAAATGGTTTTTAGCTACCGCAGTACCCGAAGCAGGAATAACAACATCGGGACGTAACAGTTTTTTAAGGTAATAACCCGTACGTGTCGATTGTTCGGGAACGGCATTTACACCATTTTTTGAGTCGGTAGCAGTGGTTGTAATCGTGGTTGTACCCATTTTCCCACCATTATACACAACGAATTTATCCAAACGAGGATCTCTGTTGGCATAAGGTGTTTGAGGACTATACACGTTTGTTGGCGACAATCCAATAGGGTAACCATCTTTCATATAAAATGCATCCACTAAATTCTGAGTTGGATTCACGTTTCCTTTACCATTTAAAGTAGGAGGGAAATTATTTGCCTCCTGCGTGGAACTACTTGAAACATTTTTTCTCCACAAAATCTCAGGATTCACATTATCGGGATCGGCATTATAAAACTCTACACCGTCAGGTGCGATTACATTACCAACTAATACCGAAGTGGCATAATTGGCTGCTTCTTTGTAACCGGCTTCGCTATCCAAAAAGGCTTTACTCGACGCAAATAATTTTAAACGTGCCTGCAACGCATACACAATTTTGCCGTTTAAACGCAGATTGAATTTTGTACTATTCACTGTCGTATAAGCAGCATTATAATTGGCCATATAATAAGCTGAATCTTTTTTCCAATCTGTGCCTTTATAAGGAAGTTTGGATATGTATAGTGCTGAATCATTTTTCCAATTGGTACCGGTATACTTTAATGGCTTGTCTTTTGCAGGAATATCGGTCGCATTATCAGAATAAATATACGGAAGCAGCTTAAAAGCAGCTTCATAATCTTCCTGTATTTTTGCAACTGTTTCAGCGAAAGTCAGACGGGGTACATTGAAATTGCCATTCGAAGGAATATATTCTGAATAAAATGGAATGCCCATCAGGGTTCCAGTGTTGTCTTTACCTGCAAAGTTCTCTAGTATATACCAATGATGCAATGCCCTGAGTGCCAATGCCTCACCACGTAAACGTTTTTTGAACAATTCGTTTTGTATGGAATAACCTTTTGGGTCTTTCATCCAAACTATGCTATCCACAACTTGTAAAAACTTATTTGCATAAAACACATTGCCAAATAAGTTCCAACGATTCAGTGGATTGTAAATGGCAGTTAACTCACCGGTTGCCATGCGGCGGTATCCGTTGGTTAACTGATTGTGAACGGCATCGTCGGTAGCAGCATCGGTAAAAGTATACTGGCCAACTACATTGGCGTAGGCATTCAACAACATACCTTCGGCACTTGCGGGGTCGGTAGTTGCATACGTTTCGTCAATTAGATTTTCGTTCATTGGTTCAAATATATTCTCGCACGAGCTAAATATAAGAATGAACGATGCAAGAGCTAAAAATTTATATTTATTTTTCATCTTCTTCTAAATTAAAAATTACAATGTGAATTTCAGTCCAAAAGTTACATTTCTGAATTGTGGATTACCACCCACATTGAGTTCCAGAATATCTTTGTTCGGCGCAAATGTCAACAGGTCAGAACCGGCTATGTTGATGCTCAGATCTTTCATTCCCAATGATCTACTTACCCTTTCGCTAAACTCATAGGTCAATTGCACTCTTCGGATATCAAAATACGATTTATCGTATAACCAAAAGGTTGAAGTTCTGAAATTATTCGTTCCAGATCCTGTTGTTAATCGTGGATAAGTTGCTGTTGCAGCAGTAGCTTCTGTCCAACGGTCACGAACCACTGCAGAATACTTATCGTTTCCGCTCACCCAATAGTAGTTATTACTTTTTGTGGTTTCAGCACCTGTCTGTCCTTTTCCTAACACAAATAAGCTGAAACCTTTGTATTTCAATAACACATTGACTGCAAAACTATATGGAAATGCATTATTTCCGATGGTGTGATTGTCTTTGGTGTCAATTAGTTTATCGCCATTGGTATCAATATATTTAATGTCGCCTGGTTTTACAGCTCCAAAAGCTGGGATAGCTAATCCGGTTTTCAAAGAGCCATTCGGATTGAAATCGTCTTTGGTATAAAAACCGTTGGCTTCGAGACCACTAATGCGGCCTAATGACTGGCCAATTAAATTTTGATAAGCATATTCAGGTTCTAATTGGTCGGCTTCCATAATTTCGGATACTGAATACACGAAATTTCCACCTACATTCACCGAGAAATCACCTATTCTTTTAGCATAGTTAATCCCAAGCTCAAATCCCTCATAACGATTCCGTTCGCTGTTGATGTAAGGAGCGAAATCGCCATAAAATGAAGGATAAAAAGTAGCGTCTTGCGACACAAAACCACTTCTGTCGGTACGGAAATAATTCATTTCCACAGCCAATGATTTAAACAACGAGGCTTCGAAGCCAGCGGTTAAATCTTCGCGCTGCTCAAAACCCAGAGCCAGGTTGCGACCGTTTCTGATAACTGTTCTTTTAAGCGATGGAGTTCCACCATCGTTCCAGCTATACGAACCAGCTGTTTCGACATCGTACACATCCCGATACATAAAATAACTATTCTTTTCTTTGTCTGGATTTGTAATATCAACATTCAGTTTTCCCCAACTTCCTCTTAATTTTAAATAATCAATGGCTTTTACATTTTTCATGAACTTTTCTTCCGAAATTACATATGCCAAACCAGCAGTTGGTGCAAATGCGCCGTTATTGCCAGGTGCTAATTTCGTGGAGTAAGTATAGGTGGTATTGAAATTAAGATAATACTTGTTTCTAAAATTATAATCAAAATTGAAGGCAGCATGACTGTTGGCATCGGTTTGCTTTACACCCGAATATTTCGACGAATTGGTTGAAGCTATAAGCATAGCATTTATTGAATGATTGCCGGCAATAAGCTTTGCATAGTTTAACAGGCCATAAAAACCGGTACGCATGGTAAAATCTTTGGTTGCCACATTCTCTTTCGTATCTTTCATGTCGGGGTCTCCAAGTGGAGTTAATGATTTAATCGAATCAGCTAACCACGTATCATTGTAAGTTAGCAAATCGAGCGGATCTAATTTATCTACCGCGTTTTCCCATTTTGGATCGTAGAAATTGAACTTATTATTGATTGATACTGTATAATAGTCGTAGTAATCCAAACTTACATAGGTTTTAGCACTTAAGCCCTTGGCAATTTTCGATAAATCAAAATCTAAGGAATTCGCTACCTGTGTCGATCTGAATGTATGATCAACATATCCTCCTGCAAAAATTTGTCCAAAAGGTATTGTTGATTTATACGAACCTGAACCACCTAGGACATACCTGTCATCTTGAAATTTTTTCATCGTATTCAATTGAGTTTCCAACGAATCTCGTACCATCGAGGCAGGTAAAAACGGTGCATACAGATTTGGACGAAAAGATGTAGCTTCGTTTAAAATGCTGGCATGAGCCGATTTTTTAGAAATAATGCTTGCCATTATATCCACGGTACTTTTTATCCAGTTGTTAACAGGAAAATCAAGATTACCTCTTACTTTGTATGAGTTTGTACCTTTGTTCAACTCGGGGTTTATCTTTTCAATTGTTCCTGTATTATTATAACTCAAGTTCACATAATATCTCAAATCCTTGTTGCCGCCACTAAACTCGGTTAATGCAGTTGTATAGGTGGTGAATGGTTTTAAGTAATCGCTGTTATAAAAACTTACATCAGGGTACCTGTATGGGTTTAACCCCGATTTAGTATGAGCAATCGATGTCGAATCGTAGGTCAATGCTAAACCATCGTTTTTACGGGCTTCGTTATAAAGCTCCATATATTCTCCCGCTCCCACATAGTTGGGATAGGATATTGGGCTTTTAATGCCCTGATTTATTTTTACCTTGATCTCGGTTTTAAAGGCTATACCACGCTTTGTTGTTACAACGATTACGCCGTTTCTACCTGCTGCGCCATACAATGCCAGCGCATTTATGTCTTTCAAAACCGTAATGCTTTCAATTTCGCTGGCATTTAGCAAGTTTATATCGCGTCCGGGAATGCCATCGATAACATACATGGCCGATCCAATGTTGCGGATATTATTGCCGGAGGTTAGCCCGAGTAATATATCCATTTGACTTCCGGCCGCTTCTGCATCGTCAAAAGTCAATCTGTCGTTTGGTTTAACGGTTGCAATAGCCGAAACAGCATTGCGTTTCGATATTTTCTGAAAACCAAGATCTACTGTGGCTGAATCGCTAACATATTTCGTAGCGGTTGCCGGGCTTTTTTGCTCCGATTGAGCATATGTTACTGCATTGCTTACAAGTAAAATGCCAAAAGCAACCCAAAAATTATTTATATACTTCATGTGATTATTCTTTTTATAAGTTTAATAGATGAATGGTTACCAACCTGGATTTTGTGAAAAACCTTCAAACATTTCTGTTTGTTTTGTCGTAAATGGCAACCAATAATGTTTCGGATACTCACACACCCTTGTGCGTAATTCTCTTTCAACAAAGTTGACGTTTTGAAAATTACCCCGAGCAGTTTCTGTATAATCATTGCGTTCAAAATCGAGTGCTGTTTTAATTTTATAATCAGTCAGGTGAGCCAATACCCAACGGCGGATATCGTCCCAGCGATGACCTTCGTAAGTTAATTCAATCGAACGTTCGCGACGCAGCACATCCATAAACTTATTTCTGTCGCCCATAATATTTACGCCAATACTATTGTATGCAGCTTCAACGGTTTGAATACCAAACCTGGCACGAATCATATTAATTACTTCGATTGCCGAAGGTGCCCCAGATAAATGACTAAAGTTTGGAGCTGTACTTACACCGTATTTTGTGGTAGCAGCCAACGCTTCGGCATACATAAGGTACACATCGGTGAGGCGCATATTCAAGCGGAACGAGTTGAAGTCTGTTACTTTATCGACATTTTCGGCGGCTGGCAGACCACTTGATGTATTGTTGTTAAAAGTTATATCAGCCCATTTTTTAATAAAATACCCGGTTTCGAAATTGGTTACAGCGTTCACTTTGCGCGATTCACCGGTGGTGTACAATTGAGCATATTTATATTTTGTACTGGCACTCGAACTTCTGATAATTGTATCGCCATCAATTATATGATTTATATAAAAACGCGGGTCACGATTATCAAATTCCCTTTGTGGGTTGTAGGACGGATCTTCGGAGCATGCCAAACCGTTAGCAGTACCAAATGTGCGATTTATAAATCGATGTGTAGGACGTACCGGATTAATTTTATTGGTATAAGGCATATAAGCAGTGGCTGGGGCTCTTGTGAAGTTCAAAGCTGCTGCACACGAACTGAAAATATACTCGCCTTCGCCACTCCCCATGTTTATAGCAGTTCCGGGCCATTGAGTACGACCACTTGAAGTGGCATCGGTATAAAACAATCGGTTGTAATTGGCTGCTGTGGCTAATCCAAGATTATTCACATTGTCGCGGTCCATTTGTATTACCCTCGCAAAATCGGAGGCAGCCATCTCGCACAATTCCTGGTCATAATCGTAAGTGTTTGGTGCTGAAGCCGAAGTTGAATTTTTCATCAACGGACTTGCAGCAAAAAGCAGGTTTTTGCCTTTAAACGAGTACACAATTGCTTTGTTGATGCGCATCAAGTTATTACCATAAGTTTCCGGTTTAAAGGTAAACATCTTTGCATTTGGGTCATTTTGTAAGTCGTCCCAACTATTGGGCAGCAATGCCGCAGCAGCTGCATAATCGGCATCAGCTTTCATGGCGCATTCTTTATACGTTGCCGGACGTGGAAGTTTATAATCGCCATCGTTACCAGTAACAACAAAATCGATATAGGGTATACGTCCCCAATATTTCATTATTTCGCTATGGAAATAAGCCCTGAAAAACAAAGCCTGCCCTTTTATAAGGTTGCGCTCAGTTTCGGTAGCTCCTGTCATTAAATCCATATTGGCTAATACGATATTGGCTATACGAATGGCTCTCCAACCATCCCAGATGCCTGGTCGTTGTGTTGGCTGGTCGTGTGCCCATGATGGTGTTGAACCTGCCATGTCGGGTCGATCGAAATACCCAATTCCACCAAGATCATTATTAGTTGATAACGATCCTTGTTTGGATACAGCAAATTCCATGTTTCCCATATCAAAACGGTACGGGAGCATACCGCTGTTTGACGAAATAACTTCTTCGGCCATCTGAAAATTGGAACCATCGTTCTGATTACCGCTATTGGCTACATTCACCACATAGCGGTACATAACTTCAACAAAGCCTTGTGCGTGTGCAAAGTCCTTAAAAATATCTTCGACAGGTAATTCTGCCTGATTTGGTCTGTCTAAATAATCTTCGCAAGATGATGTGAAAATTAATGCGCAGATAATTACTATATATTTACTAATTTTTTTCATTGTATTGCGTATTATAAATCAAGATTAAAACCCAAATTAAAACGTTTCAGGGTAGGATAGTTACCTCTGTTACCGCCACCATATTCTCTGTCATCGGCCATTTTTGTCCACAAATACAGGTTGTTTCCGTTCACAAAGACTTTTAAACCAGTCAACCCCATTTTTTTACAACTGCTTGCTGAGAACCGATAAGCCAGTTCCACCATTTTCAAACGAACCATAGATGCATCGTACACATTGCGTAGTGGCTCGGTATTTGCCGAGAGCATTCTCCAAGGGTAAATTGTTTTTTCACCGTCAGGATTTTCTTTCGTCCAGTAATCGCCATTTTCTTTGAAATATAGGTTCCCTACATTTTGCGAAAAGCTATCCAACGAATAACTACGTGTGCTGTTTGTTTGTGCATAAATTTGTGCTACTAAACTTAATCCTTTATACGAGCTTCCTAGTGTTACATTCCATGTGTTTTGCGGACGGTTAGGATAACCCCAGGGCACATTATCGTATGAACCGTTAAAGTTACCATCGCCATTAAAATCCATCACATCGTAATATCCCAACCGTTTTTTGTCATTGCCCCCTGTAAGCGGTACCGACATATATACATCGTCCCAATTTTGCATAATATTACCCGGTATTGACGAAGTGGTTTGATCGATGGAATACCCTTCTTTTTTTAAATACGATGGTCTTAAGTATGGATCATCTTTCGATAGAATTATGTCTTTTGAATGGGTATAACTCATATCCGACCAAACTTTGAAGTTTTTGGTAAAGCTATGTTTCAGCCCAATAACAATTTCGTAACCTTTGGTATTAACAGCTCCAAGGTTTGCTCCTGGAGCAGCTGTTGAACCAAACCAATCTGGAATGCTTCGTTCATCTCCTTTGATAAAAATATCTTTACGATTGTCTTCAAAATAATCGAAATCGAAGGTAATACCACCTTTGAAAGCTGAAAATTCGAAACCAATATCCTTTTTAAACGAGCGTTCCCAATGCAAATCCTTATTAGCAATTACACTTTCGAGGTACAAACCGTAAGGCGATTTTGCACCTGCATTCGAACTGCTTAAGGCGAATATTCCGGGTGCATTCATATCAACAGTGGTGGTTGACGAAGTCCATTGCGATACGTAATACCAACGTAATGCATTTTTTTTATCTTCATTCGAAATAAAATTATCGTCACCTACTTCACCAGCCGAAGCTCTGATTTTGAGTTTATCTAACCAGGTTAAACCTTTCATAAACTTTTCGTTGGATATCATCCATCCCAATGCAATTGATGGGAACAGTTCGCGACGATAACCAGGGCCAAACAATTCGGAGCCGTTGTAAGCGCCATTGGCTTCGATAAAATAGGTTGTATTGTAGTTGTAAGTTAAACGACTAACTATATCCTCGTAACGAGTTGCGAAATTGCTTCCTTCAGTATATTTTTGTCGTTTAAAAAGTAAAAGTCCACCCACATTGTGTTTGCCGCCAAATGTCCGGTTGTAGTTTAATGTAAATTGATATTCCATGCGGCGGTTTTTATTACCACCCACATCAAAGTTTTCTAATATCCAGGGTTCAATTACATAGGCATAAGAATTGTCGGCGTTTGGATACTTAAATTCTTCAACTCCGTCGATGGAGTATCTTTTTTGGATAATATTATCATCATCCTTTATGTTTTGTGAGCCTGTCATGGTATTATCCATTGTAAATCGCCCATTAAATATAAGACCTTTGGTAATAAAATCTAATTTTTGTTCCAATGCAAAGTCAGTATTCAACCGAAAACTGTGGGTAGTATTCATACCAGCTGTTGTATAATAGTACAAACTGTTTGATAATCCCTGGTCGGTAACAGGTGCAAAACCATACGAACCATCGCTGTAGCGTGGATAGTACAAGTCGGGTGCAATGTTGTATAAGCTTAAATACAAACGAATATCATCGGCTGGCGAGTTTGTTTTTTTGCTGTACGAGCCCGATAGATTCACCGAAAGTTTGGTGGTTTTCGTTATGTTGAAATCCAAATTGCTGCGGTAATTCAAGCGTTTGTAACTTAACTTCGAATTGTAACCTTTTCCCGTGTCGAAATCTTTTGTCATATCGCTTTCGTCGTTGTACGATACGCTGGCAAAGTATTTGGCTAAATCAGAACCACCACTTATCGATAAGTTGAGTTGCGAGTCGTTGGCTACATCCTTAAACATATAGTCTTTCCAATCCACGTTCGGATACATTTCCCGTTCGAGTTGTGTAGTTTGATTGCGAAATTTATCGGCAACTCCTAGCGGAATATAATCTGCCCACGAAGCTTCGGAATAAGGCAATTCCCGCATAATAGCATCGTTGCGAATCATCATGGCTTCGTACGATTCGTATTTTTCAGGAACTTTCGATATTGTTTTTGCAATCAGATTTCCCGAAATCGACAATTTAGCTTTCCCTGTCTGACCTCTTTTGGTAGTTATAAGTATAACACCATTGGCACCTTTTACACCATAAACAGCAGTTGCCGAAGCATCTTTAAGTACCGAAATACTTTCTACTTCGTTCATGTCAATGTCGTTCATCTCTCTCTCAACACCATCGATTAAAACCAGCACAGTTCCCGTGTTGTTCCATGAGCCTTGCGCACGAATAAAAATTTTCATATCGGTAGAACCCGGTTTACCATTTGTGTACATAGTTGTAAGCCCTGGTATCTTACCTTGAAGCGCCTGACCAATTGTAGAAACACCACCCGATTGAAGGAGTGTTTCTCCTTTGATGGACGAAATGGCTCCTACCACATTAATCTTCTTTTGTACTCCATAACCAACAGCTACTACCTCATCAAGCCCAATAGAACCATCTGATAAGTTTGCATTGATCACTGATTGATTCCCCACTTTTACTTCTTTCGCATCCATGCCAATAAAAGAAATAACAATGGTGTTTTCGGCTGATACATTTGCAAGACTAAAGCGTCCGCTTACATCAGTGGTTGTACCAACACTGGTGCCCTTGACAATAACACTGGCGCCCGGTAGGGCTTCTCCAGAATTGTCTCTTACGGTTCCAGTGATTCTTTTTAGCTTTGAATTCTCATTTTGAGCTTGAATTCCGGAAGATGAGATTCCTAAAGTGAATTGTAAACTCAATAAAATGAGAATACAAATACTCCGAAGATAAAACCTCTTTTTCATAAATAGTTCTTTTTTCATAAATATATAATTCAATTAATAATTTTCAAATTTCGAATAATAAAAAATAATCGCGTATAATTTTCTATCAAGTCAATTCCGTGGCAATGAATTAATTTTAAATAATTGATGCACACCATCTTCGAATCATCACATCATCACATCATCACATCATCACATCATCAACTCACTCCCCACTGCTTATTTGGTTTACTTCCCATTATCAGTTCCAGTGTTCCTCCATCCATAAGTTCTTTATGTGTGAAGAATGGAGTATTTATTTCTTTGCCATTCAAATAAGCCTTCTGAATGTATTTATTTGCAGCGCTTGAACCTTTTGCAATTACTGTAAATGCCTTATTGTCAGGTAATTTTATTGTTGACTTTTCAAACAGCGGGCTTCCGATGGTATAAACAGGTAGTCCGGGAGTAACAGGATAAAATCCTAAGGATGAAAACACTACAAAAGCCGAAAGTCCTCCACCATCTTCATCGCCGGGAATGCCAAATATATTATCTTTAAACCAAACATCCAACAAAAAACGAATGCGTTTTTGGGTTTTCCAGGGTGCTCCAAAATAATTGTATAAATAAGGAATATGGAGTGAAGGCTCGTTACCCATAACAAATTGGCCTACTTGTCCGGTTGCATCGGGTGCGTTTGCTAAGTATTCTTGTTTCGGGACTCCTAAAGGTTCCCTGAATAGCTGGTCAAGACGCTCTTCTGCTTTTTGTTTTCCTCCCAATAAGCCAATTAAACCATCAATATCGTGCTGTATCCACCAGGCATACGTCCATCCGTTATTTTCATCGTAATAATCACGAAATCCTTTTCCACCATCCAACTTTGGATTAATCATTATCCATTCTCCTTTATCGTCCTTCGGCATGAAAAGTCGCATGTCGGGATGCCAAAGCTTTTTATAATTATCTGAAACTTCCATGAATTTTTTATAATCATCCATTTTGTTCATCTCTTTTGCCATTTGAGCCAACGCCCAGGCATCATAACTTATTCCGAGTGAAGTTGCTACGGATTGTCGCTTTTCAAAGCTGTCCACCAAAGGCTCGGTTTCTATTTCTCCCGGATGAAGCGCAGGATAAAATCCATTGGTATAATAAAAATCATCCAATTCCACTTTTCTGTGTCCTTGACGCCAAGGTAAAAAAGTAGCCTCAGTGAGGTTTTTCTTTACACCCTCATACGCTTTATCCAAATCGTATCCATTTATACCTTTGCGGTAAGCATCAATAAACAAGGCTGCCGAATGATACGCATTCATACACAAGTGATTACCATGTACCTGAGGAAAAGTGGGCATCCAACCGCTATGTTCGTACATTTGCACATACGAGTTCAGTTGATCGCTTTGCATGGCCGGATTTAAAATGGAATTTAAGGGGTGCTTTGCCAGATACGTATCCCATATCCAGTCGTCAACAAAAAACGGACGATCGCTTGTATGTACTTTTCCATCGTATCCACTATAAAACTGTCCATATTCATTCACATCAATCATTCGTTCGTAGGTGCGGTAAAGTGCAGTGTAAAACGAACGTTTCTGAGCTTCCGTTCCTCCTGTTACTTCAATCTGATTAATTACTTTATCCCAGGCAAGCTTTCCTTTGGCACAGGTTTGCTCAAAATTCTGATTGGCAACTTCCATGGCCAAGTTCTTTTTTGCCTGGTCGAAACTAATGTATGAAATAGCGTATTTCAGCTGTATCGTTTCTTTTTGTGCTGAAGTTGAAGTAATGATTAATTTATTATTTTGGGGTATTATCTGAATGTTCTTTAAGGCTTTCCCATTTGCCTCGGTAAGCTCTGCATAACAATAAACCGACATGTTACGCATTGTAGGGTTAATTCCCCTCACTCTATACGAAATAGTTTCATGTAAGGTAAATGCATTGTTACCTGCTGTGCTTACGAGCATTTTGCCACTTCCCGAAATCAATATATTTTTATTGGCCGATGCCGGAAAATCTACTTTGTATATAGCACTCTTTTTTGATGGTGTGAAACTTACCGTAATGTCATCTTTCACTAAATAGGTAGAGTAATGCCACGGACGAACCACTTCCAGGTCGTGATCGATAGTCATTTTTTTATTCCAAGTCTCATTGTTGACATGGCCAAGCGAAACTTTCATTTGCATCAACCCTTTTTCGCGATGTGCTTCAACCTGCATGGGCCAGGAGGTAACCTGATCGGCAATATAATCAGGCTTGATCGGGATCATCCGGATCATTTGATTGGGTAAACTGAAAGTAGGGAAGGTTGGTACAAGTAACTGGGATACATTCCCGATTTTTGGATCTACGTATTTCGTAAAATCTTTTTTTGCCGCTGTAAGTTGAAATGTAAAAAACAGACTACTTAAGGCGAATAGAATTGTCGATAAACTTTTCATTAATTTTTTTTGTCTTGATGAATTTTCTTTGATAACGAGGTCAAAGATAGAGTTGCACCAATTAAAAATGAATTAATTAATAATTAATATATGCCTTAAATTATAAATAAATGATTTTTTTTTGCAAAAAGTGATTAATTTGGAATTAATTATCACTATTCCTTGTATAAAATTTGTGCCACCCAATATATGTCGAAGCATCCCGCTTCGTCAGTGCTAAAAGTAAAGTTCCTGCTTTCCATTTCTAGTTAAATATGCATGTCAAGAGCCTTGCTTCTATCTACGACTGAATGAAGACGTTCGGCCTAACTATAAAAATAACCTACGCTCAACAGTAATATAATTGACCCTTTGCTATTTAATATAACTTTTCGTTGGCTCTGTATCGTCGTATTTTATTTGAAGCTTTTGTAATCCCGCCATTAAGTTTTGCTTAATCTTTACAAACTGTGGATTGTTGATTTGATTTGTCATTTCAGTAGGGTCGTTTTTCAAGTCGTACAATTCCCATTCGTCAATGTCATCGTAAAAATGAATCAATTTATAACGGTCGGTGCGTATCCCATAATGGCGTTTCACAGCATGTGGAAGTGGGAATTCATAATAATGATAATAAAGAGCATCTCTCACTTTATTCTTAGTTTCATTTAATATCGGTTTTAATGATTCGCCCTGCACATCTGTAGGCACTTTTGATCCAACTAAATCTAGTAAAGTGGCCGAGAAATCTATATTTTGAACCAATGCTTTTGATTCTGTTCCTTTCTTTATCATTTTCGGATAGGATATAATCAGCGGAGTGTGGAACGATTCTTCGTACATAAAGCGTTTATCGAACCAGCCGTGCTCGCCAAGGTAAAAGCCCTGATCGGAAGTATACACCACGATTGTATTTTCCCAAAGTCCATTTGCTTTCAAATAATCAATCATTTTCCCCACATTATCATCCACCGACGAAATACACTTCATATAATCGCGCATATAACGTTGGTATTTCCACAGTGTTAACTCTTTTCCTGTGAGTTTTGCCGATTCAAAACGATCTTTTATGGGTAAATATACTTTATCGAAAACGGCTCTTTGGGCTGGTGTCATTCGGTTTAACTCATTTTCGAGTGTTTCGCCCATTTCGGTATTTTTATAACCGAACAGTTTCAAATCTCCACCCAGATTCATGCTTTTTTCGATGCTCATTTTCTGCTCCTTTGCAGCGCGTCGACCCTCATAATCATCAAAAAAATTGGCCGGAACAGGAAAAGTATGCTCTTCATACATACTCATTTTTTCAATAGCAGGCATCCAGTTTCGGTGTGGCGCTTTAAATTGCATCATCAAACAAAAAGGTTTAGTTTTGTCTGTTTGTTCCAACCATTTTATTGAATTTTCTAAGGTAATATCCGTTGCGTAAGCTCCTGTGTATGTTTTTTTACCTTGAGGCTCAATAAATTCAGGACTATAATAAGTTCCTTGCCCTACATGAATACTATAATAATCGAAGCCGGTAGGTTTGCTTCCCAAATGCCATTTTCCAATAATAGCCGTTTGATAGTCAGTTGCTTGAAGTAATTTTGGGAATGTTTGTTGCGTTCCATCAAATTCGGTTTCGCCCCGATTATCATAAAATCCGTTTTTATGACTGAATTTACCTGTCATAATGGCTGCACGACTGGGTCCACTGATGGAGTTTGTTACAAAACAATTCCGGAATAGCATCCCTTCCTGGGCAATCCGATCAATATTCGGCGTTTGGTTTAGGCCACTTCCGTAAGCGCTGATAGCTTTCGAGTCGTGGTCGTCGGCCATGATGAAAAGTATATTCGGGCGTTGGCTTGGTTTTTCCTTCGCTGAAACGGCAAACGGTAAAGCCGACGATACAAGTGTGACTGAAGTGAGAATTATGTTTGATTTTTTCATTTGTAAATTCAGTTTTTCATTTTGATGTATTTTTTTTACAGCTTGACTAATTTTTGCATGTATTTTTTATCCGCAGTTACAATTTTCAGAATATAAACTCCATTGGAACACGAACTTATATCAAAACCCGCTTCTGATCCGTTGAATTTTTCATTCAAAATAATTTTTCCTTCCATATTGTAAACATAAAGACTATAATTTGCTGATTCGGGCATGGTCAGCCTGTATTTTCCGTTTGACATACCTGGAAAGGCAATCATTTTGCCTTCTCCACTTTCAGGAAAACTAACACTGGTAACATCCGGGAGCTCATCAATCTGAAAATCATCGAAATATGCCGTAAAAGTACCCGGCCCTGTCTGATTATAAACTATCTCAATTCCGACAATTGTATCTCCCAGCAATGTTCCACTGCCAAATTTACACGTAAATTGTTCCCAATTTCCACCAACAGTTCCACGAGGTGTGGCAGGATGCATCGAAGCTCCATTTTGATCCACATATCCCAGATCTGTGAGTCTTTTCGAGCTTTTTGTTATAAAATCTACTGTAACATGGCGTCCCAAATCGTTTTCGGTTTTTTTCCAAAACGAAAGTTTCATGTCTGGTTTTACGGCAATTTTTGTAGTGGCAATTTTGTAAATATATTTTGCTGAAGTATTTAAACTGATTGTTCCTGATGTTTTTACCGAATATAGTCCGCTTTTGGTATTTGTTGTTTGTATTTCGCAAACCGGACTCAGTACATTGTTCCTTAAAATCTCTGAATTCTGATAAAAACAAGGATCAATATTAAATGTGCCGTTTTTTGTGGCCACATCATCTACATAATTGTAAGCTGTGGTGCGTTTTTCAAAGCTATTGCGATAATAAACCGGACCGTTGGAATGAGCTACGGGTACATTGGTAGTTACAGCCCGATTTCCTTTCAACATCTCCACTGCCGCTCCAGCTACACGCAACTGAAAATCGGACGAGAGCCAAAGACCATCGGCACTCGATGTCAGAAAATACTGGTCGGTAGGAATCATGCTCCAGTCCGTTGCATTTTTCATTATGGCTGTGCCTTCATCATATTCGTCGAACATGGCAAAATACATGTTCTGCACACCGAGTTTTTTAATATTGGTGGCTTGTCGCCACATGAACTCACCGGCATTGCGTGGCGCCCAATTTACATCACCATCCTTCCATTGCGACCATGCAAAACCGGGAAAGTTTACCGGCATATATTGAATGTTACGTCCATCGCAATAGGTTTTATCTGGCGTCATGGTGCTTGCTAATAAATTATCCGCATCAGTATTGTTTTTGATTCGTCCCGGCATCCAGGGCGAAATCATATTGAGGGCATGATAAACGGGTAAAAAATCTTCATTATCACCAGGCACTGTCGAACTTTGAGTAACACCTTTCGAGTCGCTTGTGCCGGTTCGCCAGCCACGGGGCGTACCGCCAATTACATAACAACCACGTGCTTTAAAAAACTCAATCAATGCAATGGTCTCAGCAGCAGTTCCCGGATTTTTACCGCCTTTAAATCCCAAACCCCAAAGTTGAACAACCGGTTTATTTCCCACTTTGGCATAGGCGGGCGATGTAGTCAGGTTGTTGTTTTGCTCCACATTATACACCCAGTCCATTTTTATTACCTCGTCCCAGGTTGCATCCATACCCGAGGACGAAGTATCATAGCAGATATAAAAAATCCGTTCGTTTGTCTGGGCAGCTTGTTTTATCTTTGATATTGTTGAACTGGGCGAGTTAATAATTGCACTTCCAATATTGCCAATAAACCGCTGAACAGCCGCTCCATCTATACCATAATCCTTCATCCATTTAAAATGAACGTCAATTACCGATTGAGAAGATGATGAAAATAATTTTAATGGATTGCCATTCCCCATGGGTGCAAAATTAGTTGGTTTCAGTACATCATCGGGATATTCTGAAATATCGGGACAAACTTCGAAACTCATAGTACCTTTTCCCGGCGCTCCATTCGTTTTATAATTCCAATGAGTCCAACCCGAAGTTGGAGTGCCAGCCACAAACCATGCCTGATAGCCGGCTACCGATTTACCTGTAAACTCGGAGTAAGTACTTGCCGCAGCAACTGGAATTGGCTCTCCTTCTGGATTTAATGTTCCTATTTCAATAGTAATTTCTTTAATAAAAACATCGCCACCAATTCCTGAAATTCTGAAATCGGAAGTATTGTTTTGCAGATTGTTAAGTGCAGCATTTGTAATAGTCACTTTTGCAGTTACCCATGCATTTGAGCCTGATTGTGGCAGTGAAAGTGCTTTATATCTATTTCCATCGTTGGCATTGTACTGCAAATTAATTTTATTACTTCCTTCATCAAAAAAAGTAATATTGAAAATTAAATTGTTTTGAGTCGATGGGATTGCTATATCATTTACATTGAAATAGCCATATTTCGACAACGATATTTGACGACAAGCAACTCCGTTTTTTGTTGTTTGAATAGTATACGATTCGCTTGTTGTAGAAGTTGTGGTATAATGGGTCAGATTAGTGGATACAACCGGACTCGAAAATACTATGCTTGCAACAGGTGTTCCTGAAAAAGCATAAATAGTTGATAATATTAATGCAATTATTAATCCAAATTGTTTTAACTTCATGTTTGTGTTTTTATAGCTTTGTGTTTTCTAATTCTTTGACATAAGGTGTTTTGGTTTTAATCATCCAGTCTTTCAACGTCTGTTTTAAATCGGAAACGTTTGTTTCATACTTTGATTTATCGGGATTAGAACCAATCAAGTTATTCATTTCAAAGGGGTCGTTTTTTAGATTATACAATGCATTGGTATTTCGTTGTTTTTTATCATCCATCTGTAAATAAACAATCATTTTCCAATCGCCCTTGCGTATCATAAACGGACCACCATTGTTTATAGCACCCCAAACCGAAACGGCATAATCAACCGAATCTTTTTTCCCATCAATCAATTTACGCAAACTACGTCCGTCATTTTCAGGTGCTTTCATGCCGGTATAATCCAGAATTGTTGCAAAAATATCGTGGTGCGAAACCGGTGTTTCTACCTTTTTCCCCGCCGGAATAACTCCCGGATAACGAATTAATAAAGGAATGCGAGCCGAGCCTTCGTACATTTTATTTTTACTTACCAAGCCATGGTCACCAAGCAATTCACCGTGATCACTCACAAAAAGCACAATCGTATTTTTAGCAATTCCTTTGCGATCCAATTCATCCAATAACTTGCCAACCCATTCGTCTACCTGAGAAATCATGGCATAATAAACCATTTTCATTTCCTTATTCATCTCAGGATTTTTGAAACGAGCATCAGTTGAATTTGGACTCATTTTGTAAGGTGCATTGATTAAGTCATCATTAATACTCGGGCTTACTGACAATTTTTGAGCATCGTACATGTCAGCATATTTTTTAGGTACAATAAATGGAGGATGAGGAGGTCCAAACGAACAAGTCATCGAAAACGGCTGACCGGGTTTCATATTTTGCAATGCTTTCAACCCTTCACTTCCTTCGAATGCAGCCAACGAGGCATTATCACCACTTTGAATTATTCCAAAGGAATCGCCCTGACCTCCTTTTTTCTTGGGCTTACCTTTTACATTCACTTCCGATTCATCATTTTTTTCACCATAATATAAATCAATAGCTAATGGCGTATACGTACGAAGACTCATATTGTCAATTAATTCATTTCCAATTGGTTTTGTAACTGGAACACCTAATTCATCAAGATATTGGCGAAGTCCTTCAACCTTAGAAGGAAGAGTTGAAGATTTTGTTTTATTGGTTGGATAAACCGGGTTGTTATACATGGTAGCAAACTGATACGGACTGTGATACTTTCCATAATATTCGGTACGATAACCATTTGCAGATAAAATCATATCAAAAGTTTGAAGTTTTGCTACACTATCACTTTCAGAATCATTGTTTGTCAATACTTTATTGTTGAATATTGTTCTTCCTGTTAAAATAGAAGTTCTCGCCGGTACAGAAACCGGACAAGCTGAATACGCATTGGTAAACTGAACGCCTTCTTTGGCAATACGATCCATATTTGGTGTACTTATTTCCAGGTTTCCTGCACATCGCATGGCATCCCATCGTTGCTGATCGGTCATAATAATCAGCACATTAGGGCGTTTGTCCTGCCCGAAACTTATTTTTGGAAAAAGGGCTGCCAATGCTAATGTGGCTATTCCAAAATTTTTAATTTCCATACTTCGTAATGTGTTATTATTGATAATTATTTGAACTTTAATTTATTTTGTTGGGTGCATCAAATTCTTCATTTCATTAATTACCTTGGCATATTCAGGATTTTGAGCCAAATTATTGTATTCAATCGGGTCATTTTGTTGGTCGTACAGTTCTACGCCCATTTTGGCATTGTCCCATTCAATGTATCTCCAGTTCTCATTTTTCACCATTCTGCCAAGCATGTTTCCTCTGCTTACTACTGCACTTACCGAACTGCGAAATGGTTTTGAAGGATTTTTCAATACTTTTTTAATACTTTTCCCATCAATATATGTTGGAGTGTTTTTAAGTTTAAAAATATCGGCTAAAGTAGGATAGATATCAATATATTCAAACATGGCATCGGAGCTAACACCTTTTTTACCAACTGATTGACCGGCAACAATAAAAGGAGCATTTGTTCCTTTTTGAAATAAAGTTACTTTGTTCCACCAGTTGTGTTCGCCCAAATGATAGCCATGATCGCCAAAAAGAATAATCAAGGTATTATCCAACTGACCTGACTCTTCCAATGCCTTCAACACTTTACCCACCTGAGCATCCATATAGCTGGTGCATGCATAATACGAACGTAAAAACTCACGTTTGTCCTGATCGGTAAACTTATCAAAAACAGCTGTTTCGTTGGGTAAAGTATGTTTAAAAGGCGGTGTCCAACCTTCGGGCAAAACGGGTGGATTGCATATTTCGAGCGGGTACATGTCGAAATATTTTTTAGGAGCAATAAACGGATCGTGTGGTTTTTGAAATCCCAACGCCAAAAAAAATGGTTTGTCTTTTGGGCTTTTAATAAATTCTACAGCTTTACGGGCATTTTGTCCATCTTGCAAATCTTCATCGGTTCCATTAGCAGCCATCCATTCGCACCATTTCAGAGCACCGTCTGTCATATTTCTGCTTTCACCGGTTTTTCCTATGGCTGTTGGTCCATACGCATGGATCTCGTCCCAGCCCTTTGGGTCGTTATCCTCATTTTTACCATGATAAACCTTGCCTATGCCCATCGTGTGGTAACCATTTTGTTTAAATAAATTGGGCAATGTAATTTTATCTCCCAGAACCGATGCCAATGTTTTTTTATTGTCGAGAATGTTAATTGTTTCGGGTTTTAATCCTGTTAGGAGCGATGATCTGCTCGGACCGCTTACCGCATAGTTACAATATCCATTGTTGAATTGCACGCCCATTTTTGCCAAGCGGTCAATATTGGGAGTTTTTACAACTGGATGACCGTAACAACCTAAAGTGGTGTTCAAATCATCAACTATAATAAATAAAACGTTTTTGTCTGCTTTTTTTGCTGCTGTTAATTGTCCAATGCCTGTTCCGGCAATGGTTGCAGCCAATAAGAATGTTTTTTTCATTTTCTTGTCGTATCGTTTTTAATTAGTTCATTCGATTTTCTCCAAACTGATATTGAGTTCTCCAAATAGACTTCCGGATCATCTTCAATCTTGAAATTTATAAAACCAACACTGCCTTTGTATGTAGACTTTCGAAGAGGTTCAATAAAGTTTCTCATATTAAAATTTCCTTGTCCAATGGGTTTTATAGTGCTTTTATCCATTAAAACCGGCTTCGAAAAATCAGCCACCGAGTCCGTTCCTGCCATCGTTACAGCTCCGATATGTTTTTTAACATGCTCGAAAACCGCATCTATTCTTGAGCCATTTCCGGCGCGTATTTCGTGACAAAGATGTACGGCAAGTTTCAGGTTTGGATCATTTATTTTTTGTACAAAGGGCAGTGCTTCTTCAGCCGAAGCGATATAACATTTGCTATGCGGATAAAGAATTACCGGTACATTTTTCGTTTTGGCATATTCAACAACTTCTTTCAGTTTTGTTTCAATAAAACGATCGGTTATTCCGTCTATCTTTTTGCCAAAAATAAACCACAATTCTATGCGCTTATTTGCAATCCTATCAATTGTTGTTTTCCATCCCTCTCTCTTTTGCAATGGATCGGCAAAATTATACCTCACCATTACTGCATGAACTTTGAAGTGCTTATCGTTTCTCAATTCATTTAAAAATATATCCAGATTAGCCGAGTCGTCTTTTGTCTCAGAATTTAAAATCACTCCCTTATAACCAGTCTTTTTTAAAAGCGCAATTTGGGTTGACGGAGCTAATTTTCCTAAACTTCCAAAATTATAAGCCGAGAGCTCAGGTACATGTCCACTTTGGGGTTGGCGATTCGACTGACCATTTACAAATGTAGCAATGGCCAACAAGCAACAAGCTATTGTTAATGTTTTTATGAAATTGATTTTTTTCTGATTATCCACATTAATTGCTATTAAAACGTGCGTTTTCTGATTTCTTCTGTATATGAGTAGTTGACTTTTACCAAATAATCAACCAATTTTGATTTTAATGTTTCAGCTGTCGCTTTGTATTTATCTCTGTTTGTAAAAAGCAGATTGTTGAGTTCATACGGGTCATTTTTCAAATCGTACAATGCATCCAGGTTTTTCTGATTGTTGTTCCTCGAAATCAACAATTTCCATTCCTTCGTACGAATCATTAAGTTGGGCACTTCTTGTTTTTCCCAGTTCCATTCTGTTACAGCAAAATCAGTTGAAGGATTTTTCCCATTCGCTAATTTACGCAGCGAGTATCCATCACTTTCGGCTTTTATTCCGGCATAATCCAAAATGGTAGGAAATACATTGATAAGCGAAACCGGAGTATCAATTTTCCGACTTGAAATTTTTGAAGGATAATTAATGATAAGAGGCACGCGAACAGACTCTTCCAGCATCACGTTTTTTTCACGCATGCCGTGTGCTCCTAGCATTTCACCATGGTCGCTCATGAAAATAATCAAGGTATTTTCACGCAGTTTCAGTTCATCTAATTTATCGATTATCTTACCTACCCAATCATCAATTTCGGTAACTAACGCATAGTAATTGGCAATCATATAGCCAATTTTTGCACTGTCGGCATATTCGGGCATGAGCAACCTGCCATTTGATTTAAAGTACGGACTTCCCGCCATTTGATCCGAAATAGTTTTTGGAATGGGCATTTCCGAAGCTTTATACATGCTTGCATAAGGCTCGGTGGGCAAAATAGGGGAATGTGGATAATGAAACGAACAGGTAATTACAAACTTATTGCTTTTATTTCGCTCTATTGCATCAATGGTTTGCCTGCCCTGAACAGCAGTTATAGAATGCTCCGACTTCAAGTTGAGCGTTCCATGATGGTCGGGTTGCACAAGTTGTCGGACTTTTAACTCTTCATCAGAAAGTTGCTCTGCAGGCGTTTTATCAAATCGGCGATCCATCGGAACAGGCTTATAATTAGCACCGTCAAAAAAACTAAAATCGATTAATTCTCCGTTTTTAGGCTGCCGTTTTTTTGTAGTTTCGTTTAAATAAAAGTGATACAATTTCTCCCAGCTTTTAATCAACTCCGGAACTTTATATCCATACTGAGGCGGATTGCTATACGCCTGTGCCATATACTTTGGTGAATGAAATTTGCCGTAATATTCAGCTACATAGCCATTCACAGCAAGAATCTGATCAAAGGTTTTGTAGTCGCATTCTTTGTCATCATCCGAATCCATGTTGGTGCGGATTCCTGTCGATTCAATTAATCTCCCCGTCAATATACTCGTACGTGCCGGACCCGAAACAGGACAAGGGCTGCAGGCTTGGGAAAAATAGGCTCCTTCGCGGGCTAATTTATCTAAGTTGGGCGTTTTTATAATATCATTGGCGCCCGAATACCGCAATGCATCCCAACGTTGCTGGTCGGTCATTATAACCAGAATATTCGGAGTGGATTTTTTTTGTGCCGTAGCGTTGCACAAAGGAGCAGCAACAAAAAGTGATGCCAGCGTGAGATTGAAATTTTTTACTAACATGCAGTATTGATTTTTTGTAGTGTTTATAATAGACAGTACAAAAATAGAAACATGTTATTAATAAATACTTAATAATTGATTAATGCCGCAAATAAAAAGTTTTTTAACTGTGATTTTATAAATTATTTTCGCGGAATTGATCAAAAGATGCTTTATAAGTTACTCCCATAAAGTTTTTATAGTTTTCAGCAAATTTTTCATAACATTGTTTTGCCTGATTTTTTTTGCCCAAATTAAATAGAGTGGAGATTTTAAGTTTGGTTATATCTTCATCAATACTATCGTGTTTAAGAATTGCATCCGAAATATGTAATACAAGTATCGGGTCACTTTTAATTTCTTTGTTTTGCAATAGCGAAGTCAAAGTCTCGATGACTAAATTTGTGTAATCACCTTTAAAGGCATCCAACCATTCTTCCTGAAGGTTAGGCAACAAAAAACCTCTTGAGGCTAAATTTATAATTTCAGTTACCAATTCAATGTTTGGTGTCTGTTGCTTTTTTACATGGTCAATCAGACACATGACATTTTTATAATCACAAAAAACATTTTTCCCTATATTTGCCGACCAATAATTATTTTGATTTATTAGTTCAATATCCCCCACATTTTTAATAAGCAGACGCAGTTTGCTCATGTAAACATTTCTGTTGTTACGGGCACTATCTGTATCTTTATCAGGCCATAAAATTTCTGAAAGTTCCTGAGTGGAAATTCCCTGTCCGTTTTTTACAGTGTGTAAAATTATGAGCACTAACATTTGGCTTGTGGTAGCCGTAAAGTTCCCGGTAATATTTTTTCCATCTTTATCAATTAGCTGAAAATAGCCCAGCAAATTAATTGAAGATGGTTTTAATTCCATTTTTGAAGTGTTGTACTCAAAATTAAGATAAGCATTTACCTTATTTTTAATTTTGTCTTTTCTTTTTTTTACGAAGTATAAAATAGGAAATAGCAGTATTGGAATTAGAAATAAATACCATTTCCATATACTTGCTGTTTCTTCCTTTTGCAACACATCTTGAGTTCGCAATGGAGGGTAAGCGATGGAATAAATATTAATATCAGAAGCATTGTTCTTCGAAACTGCTGTTACTGCCAGTAGTTCTGATGTTTGAGCACAATAGTATAAATCGCAATACGACTCAATATCTTTGAATTTAAAAGGTATAGTGTCGCCAACGATCTTAAACTCGGGTTTATCTATCGAAAATTCCAACAGTTTAAGGCTGGTCGAATAACTTGTGTTTGAATATGCTAAATTATAAAATGTATTCTTTTCTTTGTTTACAACTAAAGAGTTACTGTTTGTGAAATGTTCTTTTGGAGCATCCATTTCCCATAATTTATTGACTTTAAGGGTTTTTGAATTCACTTTATACAGGTCGTAGTAATTGTGTGGAAATTCCTCCTGATTCCCTGTTTTGCTACCGTAACCACCAAAATAGAGTAATTCGTCTTTCCCCAGATAGCCTAAGCTACCTAAATAACGAGGGGCAATATTGGAGGAAATATCGTGCTGTTTCCATTCTTTATTTTTTAACGAATAACGCATTACATCCGATTTGTACTTATGGTAACCGTAGCCTCCAAATGTTATCAAACTACTATCATTTGCATCAAAATATTTACTATGATGCCAGAATTGTGGAGTAGTTTTTTGTGTATTTTCGTTGGACCATTCTAACGTCCGAAAATCAAACTTAGCTAAATTTGCATTATCGAAGTTGTAGGAGATAAGTTTACCGGAATTTTTATCAAACAGAAGCTGGTTCGACATACAATTATAAATCTCACCCTTTTTAGCTACAATCGAATCTATTGTCTGCAGTACGGCATCGTATGTAAAAATTGCTTTATGTTTGGCAAAATAAATTCGGCCCCTTTCTTCGTCAAAAGCAATTTGTGGAAGTTCATAAGGTATAACAATACGAGCTTTTAGCTGCCATTTCACATGCCTGTCTATTTCCCAAATCGGATTTATGCAGATCGCTTTTTTATTTTGACACTCATCGTACACTTTATCCAATGCGTGTTTCTTCAATTTCCAATTGTATTTTAACTCATCTCTGTCATCGTAAATCAGTATATCCTTTATTGTCATTGGAGGGACATCGGTATTTGCAAAAATAGGGTTGTTATTTAATCCAAAATACAAATTAATACTCGACAATTTATTGGTTTTGAAGTTGCTTTTTTTCTGTAAATCATTAATTTTAAGGGTAATCAGATTATTTTTTTTGTCGTAAATTACAATTACGGTCATCCAAAAATTTTCTTTAAAGTTTTTTATTTCCTGACTTCGAACCTTTATAAGTGATTTTTCGCCAGTAACTAACGAGAATAAATAATCACTGGAAGTTATATCTGCAACCATGTCAATATTTACACTATCGTTTCCAACAATCCTAAAAATATAACCAAAGTTATTTAACTGTTTCTGGAGCTGTATGTCGAATTTCAGTGTAAAACCGTTTGTTGTAACTATTTTATTATCAGGCGTCAGATTGAGCCCTGTACGTTTATCCTGATCCACTTCAAAAGAACGGAAATGAAGTCCACGGTTATACGAGCCTTGTGTTTTTCCAAGTATGGAAATAAATATCAAGAGAGTTAGAACAATATATTTGAAGTAAATTCTCATTTTTATTTTGGATATTTCAGGCAAATATAATGATAATTGATAATAAATTATCATTTATTGAACTTTCGCGAGCTTTATAAATAATTGATTTACAAAAAACAACAGCATGTTATGTTTTATAAACTGCTGAACAACAGCAATTATTCTTATCTAAATATTGACAAATCTATTTGCTGCGGCACAAAGTTATAACAATATTTTAATAGATAAAAGACTTTTTTTCAAGTGAAAAAGCTATGGGATAAATTATGGTTTCATCATCTCTTAGATATTTTCAGAAAAAGAATTGGTTGGCTCAAGCAAATAATCACAAAAACAATATTGTTTAAAACACTTGTGTTTATAGCGAACAGGTCGGAGACCCGATGCTATTTATAGAAACCACTTAATAAGTGATTAACCTTCTGCTTACGAGAGATGAACTGTTAATTGTATAGATTGGGCTGAAAAAAACGTACTACAAACTGTATATTCTCTTGCAATTGTTTTTTGCCATATTCTTTTCCCAATAGCGATTTCAAACAAATTCCTTTTAGCAAATTGTTATTAATCAGATATTCTAATAGCTCTTTCGGAAGTGCGTAGTAACTGGTTAGCACTCCCAAACCCTCCGTTTCATTTACTTTTTGATCATAGTAAATATTTTCAGGGTCGGTTATGTGTTGAGCCAAGTTAGGGTAAAAACCTAAACCAATATCGGGATGCACAAACAAAACAAAATTGCTAAATTTTGATAATTCCGCAGGCAAAATGTTTTTTTTCTCTGTATCTGGAAATATTTGGACTAATTTATTCAATAATTCTTGACTGTTTTTAAAATAAGAAATCGGTTTTTGGATGTGTTTCAATACATATTCATAGGCATTTTTATTGTTTTCCTTTGCGCTTAACCCAACTTGCAGTTTTTACCCACAATAACCTCTCAAAGTCAGTTTTTTGCACAAAAACCAATTATTTTCAACTTATATTAAGCTTATAAGTTGATATACAGCACAATAGTATTCTGTGTTGTTATGGAAAAACATTTGTAGTCCCCGAATAATTAAGCATGATAATTTTAAATGTATTATCTTTGCAAAATGTTTATAAAAACCATTGTTAAAACAGATTCAAAAAGCCAAAAAGTATATGAATACCTTCGCCTATGCGAGAGTTATCGACTTGGCAATAAAACCCGACACAACACTATTGTTTCATTGGGCTTGCAACCTTATTTGGACACAAAACTGAAGAAAAAAGATTTAGCAGACCGAATTGAGATGCTTTTGATAGGCAATTCTTCTTTGTTTTCACAGGACATTGACCCAGAAATAGAAGCATTGGCGCAATTTTTTTACAAGAAAATACTTACAAAAAAGATCATTTCTCAGGATGGTGTATCGTATTCAAAAGCAGGAACAACTGATTTTTCTGACAGCTGCTTGAAAAATAATCACACCATCGATTTAAACAGTATTGTAACAGAAGAAGTACGAGAAATAGGTGCCGAATGGCTTTGCTATCAAGCCATTGAGCAGTTGGGAATTACTTCATTTTTAGAGCAACAAGGTTGGGAGCAAAAATGGATTCAATATGCTATTATTCATTTGATTAGCAAATCCGTTTATCCTTGTTCGGAACATAAAACAGCTTATTGTATACAAAATAATAGCGATGTAGCCTCGCTTTTGGGAGTTGAAAATCAAAAACTAACACGCCATCATTTGTATGAGGTGAGCAAAAAATTATACCAAATAAAATCCGAAATAGAGCCTTATTTGTCTCATAAAACCAATACTTTATTCGATATTCAGGACAAAATAGTGCTTTATGACCTCACCAATACTTACTTTGAAGGACGTAAAGAAGGCAGTGAATTGGCACAATTTGGGCGAAGTAAAGAAAAAAGAAGCGATGCCAAATTGGCTTCTTTGGCTTTGATTACCAACGCCGAAGGATTTGTGAAATACAGCAAAATATACCAAGGAAATATTTCGGAACCTGGTACGCTCTTGGAAACCGTCAACGCCTTGAGTGAAGCCACATCAACGCTCAATAGAAAGCCTCTAATTGTATTGGATGCTTCTTTTTCTACCAATGAAAATATGACCATGCTCAAAGAAAACGGATTTGACTACCTAAGCGTAACGCGTTCAAAACTAAAAAATTACAACGTTGTTAACCCAAGCCAGCCAAGCGTAGCCTTGCAAGACAATAGAGGAAATGAAATTAATGTGAAATTTGTAACAAAGGAAAAGTCAAAAAAAGTAGCAGATAGAAAAAACGACAATGATACGTTTCTTTACATTAAAAGCGACAAAAAAGCAATAAAAGAAGCTTCGATGGAAAGTAAATTTTCGAGCAAATTTGAAGCTGAACTTCTCAATTTAGTTGAAGGATTAACCAAGCCAAAAGGCACAAAAAAGCTCGAAAAAGTAGCCGAAAGAATTGGAAGGATAAAACAAAAATATACTTATGCCAGTAAACTTTACGACATCGAAGTTACTGAAAAAAAGGGAATCGTAAGCGCTATTGTTTATAAGAAAAAACCAGTTGAAACAAAGGCTACCGATGGCGTTTACTTCATAAGAACCTCTAGAGAGAATCTTAATGAAATGGCTATTTGGGAGATTTACAATACATTAACAGAAATAGAGGCCACTTTTAGAACACTCAAAACAGATTTAGCCATTCGCCCCGTACATCACCAAACGGACCAAAACACAGAGGGTCATATTTTTCTGGGAGTGCTAGCTTATCAAGTTGTAGCAACGGTTCGATATCAATTAAAAAGCAAAAAAATAAACGATTCCTGGCAAACTATTGTCATGAAAATGAACACTCAAAAAAGCGTTATAACCTCGATGATAGATTCTGAAAACAAAAAAATAACAATCAAAACCTGTAGCCAAGCCTCAAGCGATGCTAAAGCAATTTACAAAGCACTAAATTATAAAGATAAAGCTTTTGAAAATAAACTTATTGTGTTCCCCTGAAAATTGAAATATAAAACCAATGTGTTGGTTATGAATGAATTGAGTTTTGAAATCCGCAAGTTGGGTTAAGAGATGCATTTTGCAAGGCATATGAAAAACCTTGTTTGAACAGCGATAATTCTGTCAAGCCTTCCAACGGATTTGTGCTTATCACTTCGCCCTGAATGAAAAAAGGAATTTCCCAATCGATTGTAAAATTTTTTAGTGTTACATTCTCACAATTTTCAATTAGAAAAGGCATTATCTCTCCATGAAAAACAAAATTAGAACCTTGGCCATCAATTGCTACATTCTTCAATCCGCTCAAGTTGAAAGCAATTTTTTTAAAACCATTGTCGTGATTGGTTATATACAATTCTTTGCCTGTTGCCTGTTTACTGCTAAAATGATAAGTGCCTTTGGGAAAAACCAATTTGAAAGCACCTAGTTTGTGATTCTCAATAATCCCATTCACAATAGCAGTAACATCCTTATTTTCATCAATATTATAATCGGATAGATAAATAGTTTTTTGTTTTGCCAACAAAATAACTGTCGATAAAGACAGAAAAACTATTATCGCTATCCATCTGAAAATATTATTCATTGTATTATTAGTATTTTACATCTTCACAATTAACGAGTTGCACTTGATGTGTTGTATGCAACAACAATAAAAAACAGGAGAATTATTACAAAGAATGAATTGTTTGTGTTGAGCAGACAATTATATATTTATAAATTGATATTGGTTATTTCAAAAGGATTTTTCATCGCCCAATGAGCTGCACGTCGTGCTATTTTCGCATCATTCTCCGATACATTTTCGGGTTTAAAAGTAGTATTTAAAATGGATTTTCCAGTCAACGTTTCGTACCAAACACAAGCGGCAGTATAACGCCCAAGCGCCAAACTCAAATGAAAACCATCTCTGCAAAAATGGTCACCGATGTCGGTCGTTCGTCCGTTTTGAATAGCTGTGCCTGAAGGAATAATCAATTTTATGTTCAATTTATCAGCTACTTTTTTAACTGTGTTGGTTACTGCTGAATACATTTTCAATTGATTTTTGTCGTAATTTTTAAATCCAAAATGACTGGAATTGGCAGCATACGCCCAAGTTTGATGCAAAGCAAATTTTACTTTCTTGTTTTTACTATTCTCACGAACATAATGCATTAAATCAGTGATATATGGAAAATAAGTTGCTTCTATTCCGGCAAAATGACTAACCTGTTGCAGCGTAATATAATCCCAATCTTCGGCTTGAAAACATTGTTTTAAAGTTTGAATGTAGGCCAAAGTAGAATCACCGTTGGTAATTTTTCGAAATGCATAAAGGGCAGAATCGCCTTTCGCAATTCCCCAATGCCGCTGAAGCGAACAGCCACCCAAGTTGCAATTACCAATGATCATTTTCACCTTGGCATCCTTGGCAATATCGTCTAAAAAAGCTTCGGCAGCATCCACCGAAAAACTATTACCGATAGCCAGCACTTTGATTGTTTTTGCAGCAAAACTGTTGTTTTGCGACAAGAAAACAAACACAATCAGCAACAAGAATGACCTTTTTAAAACTTTCATTGTAAATATTTTTATTCGGTTACTTTCGACGTTCGGCGCGTCGAATCGTCTAATTTTACTTCAAAAGGTTTCGAACGCTTGTTTATATTTCCTTTGATAATAATATTATTGGATAGCTTTATATTAATTACAGGCTCTTCCATCCATTTAAGATAAGTAGTTGATTCTTCAATTGTATTATTGATAAATTGCAAGTTATCAACTGATTGCGCTCTCAACAAACCATCTCCAAATGTTTTGAAAAGGTTATTTTCAATAATTATATTCCGTTCGTAGGCTATGTCGGGATTCACTTCATTTTGATGCGGATTCACCCAAATGGTTACATGCGGCGATCCGCCACCATACGCACCATCCAAAAATGTGTTGTTGCGTATTGTCACATCGTTTACCGCTCCACTTTCAAACCAATGCTCCATATCGCCTTCGAACAAAATGCCTGTCATTTGCGAAGATAAAGTATTTCCTTCAATAAGCACTTTTTTGGGCGAACTAATCAGGATACTTCTGGCGCGATTATTTTGTACAATGTTATTTTTAAACTCAAAAACAGGATACCACTCAATATTTTCGAGTCCGTCGCCAACTTCAATTTTTCCATTTAAGGGCTTTTTAAACGTGTATTTTGCAAATTGGTGGTTGATAATTTCCACCTTTATAAGTTGCATTTTCGATTTCGGAAGCAAATCCTTGCCACGAACAATCTGAAGTGTGTCATCGCCTGAGGCAAACTTAAAACCAAACTGCTGCGGATGGCTCAAACGTGCAATTACGGTGCGATCATCAACAATTTTTTCTACTTTGGTATACGTTCCGTGCATATTACAAGCATCGTCAAGCATGTTTTCGAATAAGCAGTTTTCAATAACTACTTTCCCTTTGCAATTACAAAAATGCGTGGCATCGGCAGTAACCGATAAAATGCGGTTTGAGCCTGGTCGACGAGAAACATTGACTTTATCGAGATGGATATTTTCGGTTTTTTCAGCTATAACACCCATTCCACCAGCATGATAAATATTGACATTTTTCATTGCCATATTTTTCGAATCGCTAAAATGAAACGCGGGACTATGGCGGTTGTTATCAAAAGTGCCTTTAAAAGTCATGATAGTGCCAATGGGAGGAGCTTTTTGAACAAATCTTGTTTCCAAACGCACCACATCTGGGCTTAACTGTGTCGCTTTCACATCCATGCTCCAAGGTTTGGCAATGTAGTGCCAATCATCGGTGCGGTATTGTACGGCTTTAGTTTGGGGATTGAAACAGATATTTTCACCCAAAAAATTCTCTTCCCAGCCTTCGCCAGTGATAATCAATCTGTTGTTTTGTATTTTGTAATTGTCGAATCCTGGCGTAATGCGTAAATCCACCGAAGTATTCGCATCATTCGCAGCTACAACGCTTCCTTCGAGATAAAAGGGCACTTCCCAATCGATATTTACGTTCGATATTTTAAAATTTGTAGTATTTTCAACAAGAAAAGGAATGATTTGACCGTGAAAAATAAATTCTGATCCATTGCCTTCTATTTCCACATTTTTCATTCCAATTATTGGAAACGCAAAGTAACGAAAACCATTGTCGTGGTTGGTGATGGCATGGTATTTCCCAAAAGCCTCGGTGGGCCAAAAGTGATAAGTCCCTTTCGGAAACACTAATTTAAAGTTACCTTTTTTATTTTCAGCTTTTGAAAGTAAATTGTAAATGTACGGTGTCATATCATCCGTATTTTTGTTGATTTCAGAAGCCGAAAGCTCAATTACTTTGCTGGTTGCAAAAGTTGGCGCAAACAGAAAAAGTGCCAGAAGCAAACATATAATTTTATTTGAATACATATTTGTAAGTTTCTAAATTGTTGGATATTTGATTTTATATTTTAAAAAATTCTTTAGAATAATACGAGAGATTGATGTAGATAATTGTCAAACACTTATTTCCTATTGCTTTGTCATCCATGGAGCTTCGGGCGAATCGCCCCAATTGGTATCATTCGCATTGGGATGATTGGGGTTTACATACAATTTTGTTGCTTGCACTTGAAGTGCTGCAAATACGATAGTGAGAAGTAATAGTTTTTTCATGATATTGTAGTTTTAAAAAAAGATTTATATTAGTTTCTGACAATTAGTTTCTGTGCTTGCACAATGCCCTGAACCTCAACAGTTACAATGCATATTGAGTCGCGGTTTTGTTTTAAATCAATATTCGGATTTGTATTGTCGACTACCAAACTTTTCAACAATATGCCATCGATGCTAAATATTTTGAGTTTGCTTCCCATAAATCTTTCAATGCCATGCAGTTGATTATTTGAAATATAAATATTCAACTTATCGACATCAGCGTTATCAATGCCAGTATTTGGATGCATCGTCACGTTACGAGTCCAATAATCCACATTGTTGGGAACGCCAAAGTTTTGCCCATGCGTTCTAACAGTTGATAAGTCAGGAGTAATGGTGTTAGAAAAATAACTTAGTCCATCAACCGACGTAACTACAACCGATGGACGTGGACAATCGGCAATTGTATTGTTGTGAATAGAAATATTATTGTAAGCACCAACAGGAGCTATCGATTTGCTGCCACCTACGCACATCACGCTAAGTGCTCCTGCTTTTCCGCCAGTTGATGAGCGACCAAACATGCAATTGCTAATGGTATTGTGGCTAATTTCCAAATTCGACGAAAATCCAGCTTCCATCCAATCGTATTCAGGAGAAATGACAATACCGCCCATTTCGCAATTGGAAATAGTGTTTCCTGTTATTATACCATCGGAGGCTTTGATAAGTATGGCACGCGAGCGAATGTGGCCAACATCATTGTTTTTAATTACAAAACCCGAACCTATTTTATCGCGAGAATAAATGACGTCGCCCACCGCCAAACCAGCGGGAACTTCGTCCACTCTTATTTGAATACCATTGTTGTAATTCTCCTTTCTTTTCAAATCAGGATATTTGGCCAGAAATGCAGCTATTTCAGCAGTTGTAGCCGTTACCGCCCTGCCAGCTTCCATGATGGAAATACCCACCTTTTTTCCGCTGAAAGACACAAATTGCATGGTATCGGCAATTTGCAAATACGATGAGGTAGAAGTGCTTAACAGCGTAACTGTTCTATTGGCACGATCCACAGCAATAATTGGATACATTGCACCATTTATAGCAATGCAGTCATCGCCACCATATTTCACTTCGCAATTTTCAATTGTGGGTCCTTTGCGTGCATTTTTGCTGTGAATACCATCCATATTCGACGACCTTAACCGAGGAGAAGGTCTTTCTAATTCATTTATTTTTTTTGTAACTTTACAATTGAGATAGTGAGAATTATTGGTTTCGTTTTCGAAAAAAGTGAAACTAGCTGCTCCGTAAAAAGTGACATCCTCGATAACCATATCGTTGCATTTGTACATATAAAATGCATGCCCAGATCCGCTACAACTCATTACCACGTAGTCGCCCACCGTTTCATTGGCATTCCAAACATAGGGTTTTGTTGCTCTAAACTTTCGGGGCGCTCCAGTAACAGCCGATAGCGTAAAACTACCATCGTAGGTTGTGAATGAATTTCTTTTGAGCTCACGTGTTGTGGCATCAAAAAATTGAGTTCTCGATGCTATTATATTGGTTATAGGATAACCCTCATCAACAACAAACTCGAACCATCTTCTCGAAGCATCGACAGCGGTAATAATTCCTTGTGTAAAAAGAAGTGGGTCATAATCAACAGAAAAGCCCTTGACAGTAACATTTGTACAATTGGTAAATGTAAAAACATTGCTTGCTTTGTTGCAAATTATTTCCGACCCATTTAGATTGATGCTCACATTAGTAAGATTGCTAAAATTATAGCCACCACCATTTTGTGTGTCCATCAAATACTTTCCTTTGGGGATGTCTATCACCGCATTGTTGCGTTGTGCATCCAACAAAGGTTTGAGTGCAGGGTACTGAGCCACGGAAAATGTTCCGCAACAAAGCAGTATTAGTATATATAAATTTTTAAATGTCATTGAATTAAATTTAC
This sequence comes from Paludibacter sp., assembly GCA_010365115.1. Lineage (GTDB taxonomy): Bacteria > Bacteroidota > Bacteroidia > Bacteroidales > Paludibacteraceae > Paludibacter. The sequence goes on along the minus strand of JAAFGX010000015.1, from coordinate 282 downwards.
TTTAAATAATTAATTTCCGTAGCCAGGATTGGGAACCAAATTTTCATTCACAGCTATTTCACGCTTTGGAATGGGATACCATATTTTGTGATTGTCATTGCCAATATTTTCAGCAACATTCCCTACTGATCTGTTGAAATAAAAATAAGGACTGTCCGCACTTGCTTGTGTTTTCATGCTTTTAATAGTTGAGTGTACTGTATAAAGTCTCATTCTTTTAAAATTAAGCATTTCGATTTAACATGAATATAAATTTGTAGTGCTTAAATAATTGAAATTAAC
>JAAFGX010000115.1 GCA_010365115.1 Paludibacter sp. | reverse complement strand
TAAAAATGGGTGGATTTCTCTCGTTCCACTTCGAGAACTAACCCATTTTCTTAACGGTTTGATCTTCGGCTTAAAACCGAAAATTCCCATTGGCGTTATCTAACCCGAAGCATTTCAAATCAACAAAGGGAAAGCTTCTAATTCTGACCTTCCTACTAAAAATAATTTCCCCAGCAAAAATGTGAGTATTCAAAAATGATATTTTATTAAGCGGACAACCGGAACCTGGTAGATACAAACACTCAAATTTTATCTTTAAAAATTAAATTCCCTTAGGTCTCATAGGAAGATTTAACTCTATTTTTACCGACATAATCTAACCGCCAGTTCCTTTGAAAAATCTCGCTATTTTGGCTTCCGGAAGCGGAAGCAATTCGGAAAAAATCATGGAGTATTTCCAACACTCCAAAAAAGCCCAAATCGCTTTGGTTGCTTCTAATAAAGCAGATGCTTTCGTCCTAGAGCGTGCAAGAAAGTTTAAAGTCCCATCTTTTACTTTCACCAGGAAAGAATTGGACGCAGGGCTTTTGCTCCAAAAACTTCAGGAAGAAAAGATCGATTGGGTGATTTTGGCTGGCTTTTTATTAAAGATCCCTGAAGATCTGATTCGTGCTTTTCCGGATCGCATGGTGAATATCCACCCGGCTTTGCTTCCAAAATATGGAGGAAAAGGGATGTATGGAAGCTTGGTTCATAAAGCTGTGAAATCCTCCGGAGATACCGAAACCGGAATCACGATACACATGGTAAATGAGCAGTACGACGAAGGTAAAATCATCTTTCAGGCAGCAGCAACTGTGACAGAGTCTGATACTCCAGAGACGATCGCCGAAAAAGTGCATGCTCTGGAGCATCGGTATTTTGCGGAGGTAATTGATAGTTTGATTTTGGAGTAGAAATTGGTGAATTTGGAAGAAGGAAGTACTTCTCCGTTACTACACGGACGCACAGGCGTGGTGGATTGGAAATTTTTACGCTAGTATTCTATATCTAACAATGGAGGATTAAAGATTATTTTTACAAGCCAATTAAAAATTAACCATATTTTTAATCTTTCACAAAGCTCCGAAAAGAAAATACCTTATTTTGCCTTCTTGATTATGATAGATGGAAGTTTACATTTACATCCTGCACGTGAGGGATTGTGGTAAAAGTCTCAGAATTCGGGTTGTTACAAACCGTTATCTCCAACGATAAAAAACACAACCAGTAGAAATATTCTAAAATAAATATTATGGTAAAGGTTTTAATTACTGGAGCAACAGGTAATGTTGGAATTGAGGTAATATCTGCATTAAAAAATATTAACCATCAATTAGAGATATATGCAGGAGTCAGAGATACCGAATTTGGCAATGAAAAACTAATAAGTTTCGACATCAAAAAAATTAAATTTGACTTTACCAATAGTGAGACTTTTATGCCAGCCATTCATACTATTGACTTACTTTTTTTACTTCGACCACCACAAATTTCAGACGTTCATAAATATTTTGAACCACTCATTGAAATAGCAAAGCAATCACCTATAAAACACATTGTATTTTTATCTGTTCAAGGTGTTGAAAACAGCAAAATTATCCCTCACCATAAAATTGAAAAACTTATTGTAGACAGTAAAATTCCTTATACCTTTTTGCGACCTGCCTATTTTATGCAAAATTTCACCACAACTTTACGCAATGACTTGATCAGTCATCGAAGAATATATTTACCAGCAGGACATGCAAAATTCACACTAATAGACGTAGAAGATATTGGTGCTGTAGCTGCAAAAGTGTTAACCGAACCGCAAAACCATATCAATAAAAGTTATGAACTAACCAACAATGAAACCTTGTCATTTACTCAAATGGCTGAAAAAATCAGTAAAGGAATTGAAAAGAATATAAATTTTATTTCACCTAATTTACTGCAATTCTTTTTGGCAAAACGGAAAGAAAATTTGCCGCCCATGCTAATCTTAGTGATGATTATGTTGCATTACTTTCCAAGGTTTCAAAAAACACCCAAGACAACAGACTGCGTAAAAAGTATTACGGGACAAGATCCAAAATCTTTTGACGACTTTGTTCTGACAAATAAAAATAATTACATTGACAAGAAGAATAAACCGCTATCAACATGCCCAAAAGGCGGTTTTCTGAGTTCCTAGGCAGTTTATAGGTAAGTGAGAGTTTAGTTTTCCTTCCGGCACTTTGGGGATTATGCTAAAGGTCATGCAGTTAGAGCCAGCTGCAAAGCGTTGTTCGTCAAACTTCAAAACCCTGATATCCAAAAACAATTCAGTAAAAGTCCTGTTACAAAGACACTCAAATAACCAACCTTAAATTATAAAAATATGACTGAATTTAAAGTTGACATTACTAATTGCGACAAAGAGCCCATTCATATTTTAGGAAAGATTCAGGGTCATGGCTTTTTGATTGGTGTTGATTGTAAAGACCAGTTAATCCAATACATCAGCGAAAATACAGCAACCTATGTTAATGACGACCCTGCAAAATATCTTGGAAAGCATATTGACGAAATAGAAGCCCGACTGAACATTTCCAATTATGGCAACAAGTTGAAGCTTTCTCAAATTATAATTCTGGGTTTAGGAAATGGTTTTGAAAACATTAATCCCTTTTACATAGAAGTGGACGGCAAAGCATTCAACCTTATCATAAAAAATGCTGCCGCCGTCTTTTTATTGGAGTTTGAGCCCTGCAACATAAAAGGAGAATTTGATGTCCAAAAGACTATTGGGCGGTCAATATCAGCTATACTGGCAGAGTCAGGCTTACATTCCATGCTTAAAACTGCTGCACTTGAAATAAAAAAAATAATACAGTACGACAGGGTGATGATTTACCAATTTGGTGAAGATGGTCATGGGGAAGTGGTAGCAGAAGAAAAAAATAGTGACCTGAAACCTTTTTTAGGAATGCATTACCCAGCCTCAGACATACCTAAGCAGGCAAGGGAATTGTACAAAATAAATTTAACCCGAATTATATCAGACGTAGAAATGGATTGCCCTGCCATAATTAGTAATCAAGGGCAGAATGCTTCTCTTGATCTTACTCATTCTGTATTAAGGGCAGTTTCGCCAATACATATTCAGTATTTAAAAAATATGGGTGTAGCAGCCAGTTTCAGCATCAGTCTTCTTTCGCACGGTGAGCTTTGGGGACTGATAGCTTGCCATAATTATTCACCTAAATTTATTGATTTTAAAGCACGAGAGGCTTCAAAATTAATTGGACAAATACTCTCTCCTGCGCTGGAGTACAGAATTGGAGAAGAAGATAATGATAAATTTGGGTTGCTAAACGAGTCAGTTAGCACACTTATAAAATATATCGAAAAGGAAAGTGATATTGTAAGTGCATTAACATCCAATGCAATTACTATTAATAATGTTAGTGCCAGCTCTGGTGCCGTACTTGTATTTGATAACAAGATTATTAGTATTGGGTTAACGCCCAACAACGATGAAATTAAAGAAATTGTAAAATGGGTAATTGATAATTCGCAAGATATGGTTTTTTATACACATAGATTACCGTCTATGTACCCTGCTGCAGAAAATTATAGTGATTTTGCCAGCGGGTTATTTGCCTGCATTCTTTCCAGGGAATTATCTGAAATGATTTTATTTTTTAAACCGGAGCAAAAACAAAGCATTTTCTGGGGTGGCAATCCGGAAAAAGCTGTAGAAGTTGCCAGTGATGGTTCTTTGCAATTATCTCCACGCAAGTCTTTTGAAAAATGGACAGAAATAGTAAGATACAGCTCAGTAAAATGGAACAGGGGAGAAATTGCTGCTCTCATCAATTTGCGGGAGCAGGTTATTTACCAGATAAACCGAAAAGCAAATGAAATAAGACAGCTTAATGAGCGGCTAAAATTGGCGTATGAAGAATTGGATACCTTTAGTTTTACCGTATCGCACGACCTTCGTACACCTTTATCTTCTATAAAAAGCTATACGGAATTATTGTTGCTTACAAATGAAAGCCTCGACGATAACGCAAAAAAAATATTAAATAGAATCAATGCCTGTTCTGATACGATGGCATTGCTAATTAAAGAAATATTGAATTACTCAAGTTATACGAGGAATGAAATTAAATTAGAAAAGATAAATGTGAGGCATTTGATTGAGGATGTTAAAAAAGTGATTTATGAATCATCACAAGCGAAAAATCTTGAATTTATCATCGGAACTACACCGGATATTTCAGGAGATGTTGTTATGATAGGACAGGTATTTGCTAATCTTCTAGGCAATGCAGTAAAATATTCGTCCAAGTCAGGGAATGCTATTGTAAAAATAGAAGGATATATTTCGGGAAATGAAACTATTTATACTGTTGCTGACAATGGAATCGGTATAGATATTAAATATCACAACCGGGTGTTTGAATTGTTTAAACGCATGGATAACGTAAAAGAATATGAAGGCAGTGGCGTAGGTTTGGCTATTGTAAAAAGAATAATGGAGAAACACAAAGGTAGAATATGGTTTGAAAGCCAGCTTGGCAAAGGCACTGTTTTTTACGTGAGTTTTAATAATGAACCAATTGGATAAGGTAGATATATTCTTAGTGGAAGACAACGAAGACTTTTCGTATTTAATCGAAAAGGCAATTGATCATATTGATAAGGAATTGTCTCTAAAGATTGTTGATAACGGATTGACTGCGCTAGAAGTTTTGATGCATTATGAACAGGAAGGCACAAGGCCAAGGATTATCTTGCTCGATTTGAATTTACCAGGTTTATCAGGTTTGGATTTATTAAGAGAGATAAAGGGGATTGAGTATTTGAAACAAGTGCCGATTATTCTATTTACAACATCTGATAATCCAAAAGACGTCAGAGCAGCAACAGAATATGGTGCCAATGCCTATGTTACCAAACCGCATGGTTACGTAGCACTGATAGACTGTTTAAGGTCGCTTTTTAATTTTTGGTTTACACATCACACTACAATAAAATAAAATATGAAAAAGATTTTTATAGTAGAGGATGATGAAGATATTTCAGATATTCTTGCGATTGTTCTTGGCAAGAAATACGATCTGTCAATTATACACGACACCAATAATCTAATGGAAAGAATGGGTGAGTTTTTACCTGATCTTATTATCACTGATAATTTTGTCGGGCAAAAAGTGGCGGCAGAAATTGTTAGAGAGATAAGGAGTCAACATCGTTTCAGCAACATCCCCGTTATATTATTTTCTGGTCACCAAGATATTGAAAAATTGTCTAAAGAAATTGGAGCCACTTCATACTTAAGAAAACCATTTGCATTACAGGATCTAATTTCTTGCATTGAAAAAGTAGCAGCCAACCTTACTGGTGAAAAAGAAGCACAGGAATAATGTAGAGCTTAAACAGCGGAAAAAGGTTGTAGGAAAATCAAAAGGAATTTTTTTGTCCTATTTAAATAATTAAATAACTATACCATCCATGATTTTGGATAAGCTTAAAAGCGCCACCTCTGGGTTTCATCACCTAGCAGAAGAAAAAAATTTTTCAGATAAATTAAGAGATGGCACAATTAATAAAGAAGAATATATAATCCTTTTAAAGCGGTTGTATTGTTTTTTTAGCCAGGCAAAAATAATTGCTGATAAGTATCCCAGTGACCATATAATTCAAGCCAAATTATTCGAAGAAAAACTTACTTGTTTAAAAAGTGATCTTACTGACTTAGGCTCAACAGACTTTAATCAACATCTAGTTTTCGAAGAACTAGATTATTTTTACAGCATTGGATTTTGTTATGTACCCTTGGGTTCTATGCTAGGTGGCAAAATGATTTACAATAACTTGGTTAAAATGCAAATGAATAATAGCATTCATCTTCCTGTTCGTTTTTATGAAAGTTGTAAGGATACTGTCCTGATCAACTGGAGGGAATTTACCGGCCATCTTACCCTACTTGATGTAAACCATCACAAAGACATTTTGAACGGCGCAAAATTATCTTACCTGCATTTTATTTATCTGTGTATGCAGCTACAATAAGCATCACCAGCTCCAAAAGAATACAATCAATTTTCAAAGCTTTGTCCGGGCTGGACAAACATCGGTAAGCGTTTTAGCAATTCTTATACAGCAGCAATATTGCAACATGTCCAGGCGGAAGGATGGTCATTTCCCCTACTGCACAAAACCCCAAATGATATAAGCCATTCCCTCTCCTATCAAAAACTTGGCTTCGTGAGTTCAAGCAGTATTCTACCAGGCTTGTTGTTTTGGCAGGCAGTTTGAAAAAGAAAAAACACAAGACTGTGTCTATTGAAATGCAAAGCCTTCCTGAATCTAGTTGTAAAAAGGCCCAAAAGAATAAAGTGGCACCAGTCAAGAGGATAAACAAGCATCCTGATATTTATCGGGACGGTCTCACCGAAAACGAACTGGGTCTCAAAACAACTGAAATCCAGTAGTTATAAGATTCTTTAGGCAGAATGCTTTTAGCGGAACTAATGGCTTGAAACTTTATTACACAACAAAGGCAAAAATTGATTTAAATTAGAAGTAATAACCCGAACATTATAAGTTTAAATCAACCAAAAAACGGGATAAAACCTAGATGGCAAATAAAATTAAAGATATCGGGGAGAAAGCAAAACTATCTTCAACTGTACATAATTTCCCCATTGTGGGTATTGGAGCGTCAGCCGGAGGACTTGGTGCATTTAAGCAATTGCTTAAAGCAATACCTGCCGATTCAGGAATGGCCTATGTCGTGGTCCAGCATTTAAACCCGGCAAATGAAAGCAACCTTACTGAAATACTTGCTCGGGTTACCAAGATTCCTATTCAAGAAATTACCGATGAGGTGAAGATTTTGCCGAATCATATTTATGTAATGCCCTCCGGCATGATTCTCACTTCAGTGGATGGGTTACTTAGACTTACACCAAGGGATAGTGTAAAAACAAATTTAGTCATTGATATTTTTTTTACTTCGATTGCTGTGTTTTGGGAAAGCATGGCAGTTGGTGTGGTGCTTTCAGGCACCGGGAGCGATGGCACAATCGGTTTAAAACTGATTAAAGAACATGGAGGCATTACCATCGTGCAGGATGAATCGGCTGAATATGGCGATATGGCGCAAAGTGCAGTGAATGCCGGTGTGGTAGATTTCGTTTTACCTGCCGAAAAAATTCCTGCACACCTGATTCACATCAGAAACACGTACGCCGTTGCTCATGCACTGGGAGAAGAAGCGGAACTTCCAAAAGATGATGAAGCTGTTTTTAAACAAATACTTAACCTGCTGCATCAACGAAGCGGAGTTGATTTTACTCACTACAAACAAAGTACAGTGCGGAGGCGCATCGGGCGCAGAATGGCGCTGCACAAAAAAGGAAAGCTGGATAACTACTTATCATTTTTGCGAAGTGACAAAACCGAACAGGATGCACTCTTTCAGGATATGCTCATTCCTGTTACCGCATTCTTTCGCGACCCCAAAACTTTTGAGTCCTTAACTGAAAATGTATTTCCCACCCTGCTTAAAAACAAACCGGAAGAGGATGCCATTCGCATTTGGGTTGCAGGATGCTCCACCGGTGAAGAAGCCTATTCCATAGCTATCTGCCTATACGAATACTTGGAAAAGAAATCGACGCCCTCTTCAGGGGGAAGGGGGATTCAAATCTTCGCTTCTGATCTATCTGAGCTAGCCATTAAAAAAGCGCGAACAGGAATCTTCAGCAAAGTGGAATTGGAGGGGATTTCCGATTTACGGTTAGATACCTATTTTACAAAAGACGATGACCGCTACCAGATAAGCAAAACCATTCGCGACTTGTGCGTGTTTGCCAATCATAATTTTTTGAAAGACCCGCCATTTTCCAAAATGGATTTGATAAGCTGTCGCAATGTGCTTATCTACATGGAAACTATTTTGCAGAAGAAAGCGCTCACCACTTTTCATTATGCATTAAAAGAAAATGGAATCCTGCTACTTGGCAAATCCGAAACAGCAAACGCTGCAGCCGAGTTATTTATTCCTTTTGATAAGCATCATAAAATTTTTTCTCGTAATCCCGGCACTGGTCATTATATGCAAATAGCCACTGGCCGTAGAGAAGAAACATTGACTACACAAAAGATGGAAGCTAAAAAGGAAGCTTCAAGACCCGATTTTCGCATTAGTGCAGATGCCATTCTCATTTCAAAATCTCCTGCAAGTGTAATTGTGAATGAGCAAATGGACATCGTGCATCTTCATGGAGACACTACTCCCTTTCTTACACCTTCCACTGGAAAGCCCTCCTTCAACCTGCTTAAAATGGTAACCGAAGGTTTAGCATTTGAATTGCAAACCGCCCTATACAAAGCAAAAACGAGCAAGGAACCTGTTATAAGAGAAGAAATACCTGTTAGCTCAAACAGCAAACAGTCTCTTGTAACCATTGAAATTATTCCGCTCATCGATACGCTTGAGCCACATTATTTAATATTATTTACAAAAATCACTTTACCTGTTGCAGACAAAAAAGGTAACCCCTCTTCGTCCGGGCAAAAATTAAAGAATGATAAAGCGTTAAAACGCAACGAACAATTAGAAAAAGAACTGGCATTTACCCGGGAAGACATGCATTCCATTTCTGAATACATGGAAATCGCAAACGAAGAACTTCAAACTGCCAATGAAGAACTACATAGCAGCAATGAGGAGATGCAGAGCCTGAACGAAGAATTAGAAACATCAAAGGAAGAGCTACAATCAAGCAATGAAGAACTTACCAGTTTAAACAATGAGTTAATAGATAGAGGGGAGCAACTGAAGGTAAGCGAAGCTAAATTCCGTAACCTCATATTGCAGGCACCGGTGCCGATTACCACATATCTGGGTCCTTCTTTCATCATAGATATAGTTAATAAAACAGCACTGGAAATATCTCAGAGAACTTACGAGGAGGCATTAAACAGACCTCTTTTTGAAGTGGTTCCAGAATTGGAGGAGTCCTTAAAATCAATTTTCAGCAATATTTACACCACCGGAGAGACTTTTATCGCCAACGAATTACCCGTTCAATTCAAACGCCCCGGAAAACCAGATACGGCTTACGTCAATTCAATTTATCAGCCATTGCGCGATTTGGATGATAAAATTTACGGGATCATATCTATTGGAACAGATGTGACAGAATCTGTGAATGCCCGAAAATTAATTGAAGAAACGACCACACATTTGACGCTTGCCACCACTTCTGCAAATGTGGGCATCTGGTCGTTAGACGTGCACAAACAAAAATTAGAATGGAGTGCCCTGCATAAAAGAATGTGGGGATATGATGAGCATCGTACAGACCTTACCTATGAAGACTGGCATAATCTTATTTTACCAGAGGATAAACAAAAGGCTTTTGAAAAAATAGAGGAAGCAAAAGTTCACAATACAATGTACGAAGCACAGTATTATATAAACAGGGCAAATGATGGCGCTCTCCGTTACATGCGTTCCCTTGGCAAATATTATTATAATGATAAAGGCGAAGCCGAAACACTTACAGGGATTAGTATTGATATTACTGAGCAAAAAGAATCGGAATTAAAATTAATAGCAAGCGAAGAAAAATACCGCGGTATTTTTGAATCCATGGACCAGGGTTTTAGCATTATCGAAATGATTTTTGATAGCGATAACAAGCCAGTGGATTATATTTTTATAGAAACTAACCCCGTGTTTGAAAAACAAACAGGTTTGACAAATGCTATGGGTAAAACTGCAAAAGAGCTGATTCCCAATCTTGAAGAACACTGGTTTCAAGCCTATGGTAAAGTGGCTTTAACAGGCGAACCAAACCATTTTATTGAAGCCAGCGAAGCATTGGGACGCTGGTTTGAAGTGTACGCTTTCAGGCTAGGCGATCAGGGAAGTAAAAAAGTAGCCATTCTTTTTACAGATATTACTGAGAAAAAACAAATTGAAGAAACTCTTCGCTATCGGCAAGCCCTGCTAGAGGCACACAATGAAGCCAATAGAGATGGTCTATTGCTTGTAGATACCAAAGGAAAGATTATTAGTTATAACCAGAGTTTTATTGATGTATGGCGTATGCCTAAAGAGATTGTTGATGCCAAAGATGATGATCTTGCACTCGAATTTGCTATGACCCAATTGGTGAACCCCCAACAGTTTGTTGATAAGGTAAAATGGCTGTATGAGCATCCTTCGTTGACAAGTATTGACGAGCTGGAATACCTTGATGGCAGAATAGTAGAACGTCATGGCTATTCAGTATTGGGAGAGGATGGAACCTACTATGCGTGGTCTTGGACTTTTAGAGACATTACCAGGCAAAGAGCTGAACAAAAAAAATCGCTTGAACAAAAAGATGAATTTATAAGCATTGCCAGCCATGAAATGAAAACACCTCTCACTACTGCCAAAGGGTATATTGAGTTACTGCTGCTTTCATTGAATGAAGAAAACCAAAATGCCTTATATGCAACAAAAGCCAATCAAGCAATAGAGAGACTACACGACTTGATTACAGATTTATTGGATGCCAGTAAAATACAGCATGGACAACTGAATTATTCTATTACCACATTCGATTTAAATAAAATGGTAGATGAAACCATTGAAAATATTCAGCACAATACAAAAAACCACAGCATACAAAAAGCCGGTAACTGTTCCCAACCAATAACCGGCGACATAAACAGGCTCCAACAGGTATTGATTAATTTATTAACCAATGCTGTAAAATATTCTCCAAAAGCGGAAAAGATATTAGTTAAAATAGAAGAACAGGAAAGTAATATTCAAGTATCAGTACAGGATTTTGGTGTTGGAATGTCAAGCCAGCATTTAGATAAAGTTTTTGATAGGTATTACCGAGTGGAGGAACATGCTATTCAATTTCAGGGATTGGGTATGGGATTGTACATATCTAACAATATTGTTGCAAGGCACGATGGCACGATGTGGGTAGAAAGTGAACATGGGAAAGGAAGTACATTTTATTTTATGCTTCCAATATAAATATTCAATTATTTTTTATAACATAACGTTTTTAATATGAAAAATAAAATTCTTATTTATGATGATGATGAAGAAATTTTACTCTTATGTAAAGCCATTTTATCTAAGTATGATTTTGAGGTAGAAACTTTATCGAGATGCGAAAATATTCTGAATGATGTAGAAGCCATACAACCTCATCTAATTCTAATGGACTTATGGATACCTGAAATTGGTGGTGAGAAAGCTATTGAGATATTAAAGCAAGATGAAAGTGCCAAACAAACTCCTGTTTTACTGTTTTCTGCCAACGCAGATATTAAGGAAATTTGTAAAAAAGTAAATGCAGACGGCTATATAGAAAAACCATTCACCATAAACACCCTTATTGAAACTGTTAAAAGACATACAAATTAGACAGAATTTGCGCTTGACGGTCTAGAAGTAGCACGAACGCCCAACAAAAGCATTATTGCAAGAGGGGCAGGAATGAAGTACGATCGTCAGCAGTATATTTTCCCAGCTTAATATTCGGAGGACGGAATTCTATTAAGCATCAGTTCGTAGCTTAATTATAGATTTCGCTTCGGTAGCGGGAGGACAGTTGGTAAATACCCTAGCTACACAGAGCCTCAAAGGTTATATGGCCTACCTCCTACTTACCTACAGTTGAGTTCTTAAGCTAACGGCTGAAAGGAAATTCAATCCTATTTTTTAAACTTCTCCACTCTCTGCTAGACCGATTTTAGAACTTTCCCATCTTAGCAAGGGTATCATGCTGGCCAGGATGATATAGATGCCTTCCTTCCTTCTGATACTTGTTCTTTTTTGGCCTCAGTGATTGTTTTGCTGTTCAGTATCTGTCCCAATCCTTCGGAAACACTCCCGACAAAATCGGGACAGCCTGTTTAGAAGATTTTCTTGCCAAAAGCACATCCTGAGAAGTATCCTAAATGACCATTTTTATGGAGCAGGAATCAAATCCCCAGGAAGTCTTCACCCCTCAAGCTGCGGGATTATTTCGTGATTTTAATTTTTTCAGGTCCGGAGGCCGAGCCTAGTCGAGGCAAGATTGACCATTCGTGCATTTTTAAGGATACACATAATTTCAAGAAGGGTTTTTGAAAATAAATCAAGTGAGAAAAAAAGTACTCACTTAGCGTGTAAATCATGAAAACATACCCCAAGGAAACGTAAGAAAAGCGCCCTGTTGTACTCACAAAGTGGTGGCATAGTTTTTAATCCTTTTTGGATTTCGTTCTTTCTCCCGAGTATATCGCCAAAGAAATAGTAAAAATTCCAAAGGTGCGCAATCGGAACACGAATGAAAAAAGCTAAAAAGAATTGATGAATCACTCTGCGCATAAATGTGAAGAAAATCTTAGGAGCAGGTAATCAACAAATTCTTTGAAAGTTCTACTTAATAAAATTAATGACTAAATCTCTACAATTTCTTTCAGGCGGTGGCGAAATGGGTGCT
>JAAFGX010000014.1 GCA_010365115.1 Paludibacter sp. | reverse complement strand
CCCTGTCCCGATAGCTATCGGGAGAGTCAGGTGCTACTAACCAACTGAGCTATAGGCCCGCAATATATAAAATCTAAAAAAACTCTTTTCCTTTGTTACCCCCTGTCCCGATAGCTATCGGGAGAGTCAGGTGCTACTAACCAACTGAGCTATAGGCCCCATTTTTGCTCAAATACTTATTGAAAAAATATGTATCTTTGCAAAGCGAATGCAAAAGTAGTAAATTTTACCATTCTGCAAAAATTATCTGCAACTTTTTTTATATCAAATGAAACAATTTAGTAATATTTCCACCATTATCTTCGACCTTGGAGGCGTTCTTATTAACCTCGATTTACCACAATGCATTTTGAACTTCAAACAGTTAGGCATACCGGATATAGAGAATTATTTAAGTAATTTCGGTCAATCAGGTTTTTTTCTTTCTTTTGAAAAAGGACATATTGGAATAGATGAATTCAGAAACGAAATCCGTAAATTTGGGACAAAACCTATTACCGACAATCAGATTGACCAAACTTGGTGCTCTTTTTTATGCGACATCCCCATTGAAAAATTAAAAATACTTACAGAATTAAAAAAGAAATACCGCTTAATTTTACTTAGCAATACAAATCCATTGCATTTAGAGGTGAGCGCATCGGCCGAATTTGCTAAAGAAGGCAAAACAATATCCGATTATTTTGACGCTTTTTATTTATCGTATGAAATGAAAATGGTAAAACCAGATGCTGAGATTTTCGTAAAATTACTTCACAATGAACAAGGTGAACCAAACCAATTTTTGTTTCTCGATGATGGGCTGAAAAATATTGAGCAGGCCAACAAACTTGGTATCCAAACTTATTTGGTGAAAGAAGATGAAGATTTAAGTTTTTTGCTAAACGATAAAACTTTCATTACCTTTGAATGACAACCAGTTATTAACAACTTGTTTTTTATGCAAATTATATCTAAGCCAGAAGAAAAAAATTATTCACCCTGCGTGGCAACTGTTGGATTTTTCGATGGTTTACATGTCGGTCACCGATTTTTAATCGAAGAACTTAAAACAATAGCTGCATCTCAAAATTTAAATAGTGTGGTTATTACTTTTTCCACACATCCCCGTAAAGTATTGCATTCGGAATTTCAAACACAGCTGATCACTACTTTTTCAGAAAAATTAATTCAATTGGAATCCACCGGTATCGATGAATGCATTGTACTCGACTTTACAATTGAAATGGCAAAGCTTTCAGCATTCGATTTCCTCAAATTAATTCTTCGCGATAAATTTAATGTACAGACATTATTGGTAGGGCACGATCACAGATTTGGACACAACAGAATGGATGGAATAAATGAATACAAACAATTTGGAAAAGAGTTGGGATTGAATGTAATAGAAGCAAACTACTTCTCCACCGATTCCGATTATCATATAAGTTCGTCGACTATACGTTCGGCAATTAATACCGGGGATATTGAAAAGGCAAACCGATTATTGACATACGAATATTCCATTTTCGGAGATGTGATTAATGGATTTAATGTTGGCAAAAAGATAGGATTCCCAACAGCCAATATAAAGCCAGAAGACTCTCAGAAGTTAATTCCGGCAATAGGAGTATATGCCGTTCGTGTACACTGGAAAAATACTGCTTACAAAGGGATGTTGAATATCGGAAACCGCCCTACATTGAACAATGGAGAGAATATTAGCATCGAAGTTCACATTATTGATTTCGATACAGATATTTACAGCGAAAAGATTAAAATTGATTTTATCAAAAAAATACGTGATGAAATTAAATTTAACTCTGTGGAAGAATTAGTGGAACAGCTCCATAACGACAAACAAAATGTATTGAATTTGATTTAAAATCCTAACTCAGTTTATTCTTTTTTGTCATTTTCAAGTTTATAAATGGGTATTTGTTCATGAAATTTTCTCTTCCTTTCACTGAAGTATTACCTGTGTAGTTTGTTAATGATAATATCATTTAATAGTCGCATTAAAAGTAAGCTATTGTTTAATATTTTTATCAGGCAACTTTAATTCAAGATGAGAAAATGATTATATTTAATCCGTTTTATGTTCTATCTATCATTAAATCAATCTAAAAGTTACAACTTGAAACTCATTAAAAAAAGATAAATTTTGTTGATATCTTTTAGTTGATATTGTGACGATTTACAAAAGAAAAAAAGTACTTTTGGGGCACAAAAAAATAAAATTTATCCGTCATGAAAGACATGCTCCAAAACCGTCACATTGGTATATCTCAACAAGATGAAACCATTATGTTTCAAACTATTGGTGTTGATAACCTTGATACTTTAATCGATCAAACCATACCAGCTTCTATTCGGTTAACCAAAACAATTGAACTACCCGTACCACTTTCAGAAAGACAATATGCTGAACATATTGCTGAAATTGCTTCAAAAAATAAACTTTTCACCTCTTATATCGGACAAGGCTGGTTCGACACTTGTACTCCTGCTGTAATTCAACGCAATATTTTTGAGAATCCATCCTGGTATACATCGTACACTCCTTACCAAGCAGAAATTTCACAAGGTCGACTTGAAGCTTTATTAAATTTCCAAACCGCTGTTTGTGATTTCACAGGCATGCCGCTTGCCAATGCTTCATTACTAGACGAAGCCACTGCTGCTGCCGAAGCTGCCACTATGATGATGAATTTACGAAGTCGCGAACAGGTAAAAAACGAAGCAAACATCCTTTTTGTTGATCAATCAACCTATGCATCAACTTTAGCGGTACTCCACACAAGAGCTGAGGCCCAAGGCATTCAACTTGAGATTGGGGATTTTGCGGAATTAAAATTTACACCGAAACATTTTGGAGCAATTATTCAATATCCAAATGCAAACGGTAACATTGAAAACTACACCGAATTTTTAACAGAAGCTCATGCTATTGGTTGCAAAGTATCTGTAGCAGCAGACATTTTAAGTCTTGCTTTGTTGACATCTCCGGGCGAATGGGGTGCGGATATTGTTTTTGGATCGACTCAACGCTGGGGAATTCCAATGGGATTTGGAGGTCCATCGGCAGCTTATTTTGCAACACGCGAAGAGTTTAAACGTGATATGCCGGGTCGAATTATTGGAATAAGTAAAGATGTGAACGGAAAAACGGCATTTCGCATGGCATTGCAAACGCGTGAGCAACATATCAAACGCGAAAAAGCCACTTCGAATATTT
This sequence comes from Paludibacter sp., assembly GCA_010365115.1. GTDB lineage: Bacteria > Bacteroidota > Bacteroidia > Bacteroidales > Paludibacteraceae > Paludibacter. Next base: position 58,993 of record JAAFGX010000014.1, on the reverse strand, counting down.
GTACCGCTCAGGCGTTGCTAGCTTCTATGGCGGGAATGTACACCGTGTATCATGGCGGAAAGGGCATAAAAGCAATAGCACAACAGATTCATACCATTGCCACCTATATCAACGAGATTCTACCTGTATACGGATATTCACAAGAAAACGAAAACTTTTTTGACACGCTGAAAATCAATTTGCCCGAAGAAATTACAGCAGAATCATTTAAAGAAATTGCATTGGAATACGAAGTGAATTTTCATTACTTCGAAACTGGTGCTGTGGGAATTAGTTTTGACGAAACAACAGACATTGATGATGTAAATGCATTGATAGAAATTTTGGCAACGGCAGTTGACAATGCACCAGTTTATGCGGATGAAGATGATTTGGTAGATTTAAAATCGTTCGACGAAAGTTTGGAACGCACTTCTACCTATTTAACTCACGAAGTTTTCAACAACTATCACAGCGAAACCGAAATGATGCGGTATATAAAGAAACTCGAACGCCGCGATATATCGTTGACTCACTCCATGATTTCGTTAGGATCATGCACCATGAAGCTAAATGCCGCATCAGAATTATTGCCGTTAAGTCGTGCTGAATTTGGCGGAATTCACCCGTTGGCACCAAATGATCAAACCGAAGGATATAATGAAATGATCTTTGAACTGGAGAATTATCTGAATTCTATTACTGGATTTGCAGCTTGCAGCCTTCAACCCAACTCAGGAGCTGCTGGTGAATATGCGGGATTGATGACCATCCGTTCTTATTTCAAATCTATTGGCGAACCTCAACGTAATACTCTATTAATTCCGGCGTCAGCACACGGAACCAACCCAGCCAGTGCCGTTCAAGCGGGCTTTATTATTGTGGTAGTTAAATGTGATGAAAATGGTAATACAGACTTGAACGATTGGAACGAAAAAGCAGTTGCAAATAAAGATTCGTTGGCAGGATGTATGATTACGTATCCTTCTACTCATGGAATTTTTGAAGCACATATTAAAGAAATGTGCGAAACAATTCATCACAACGGTGGACAGGTTTATATGGATGGTGCGAATATGAATGCGCAGGTCGGACTTACAAATCCAGGAACTATCGGAGCTGATGTTTGCCATCTGAACTTGCACAAAACCTTTGCTATTCCTCATGGCGGCGGTGGTCCGGGTGTTGGTCCTATTTGCGTGGCAGCGCATCTGGCAGAATTTTTACCAAGCAAAACTTTTGGAGAAAACACCGTTTCGGCTGCACCTTACGGAAGTGCAAGTGTGGCTGCAATTACTTACGGTTACATTAGAATGATGGGCGAGGAAGGATTGACCCGTGCTACGAAAATTGCCATTTTAAATGCAAATTACCTGGCTGCACGCTTGAAAGACAGTTATGGCATACTTTATACTGGAGAAAATGGACGGGTTGGACATGAATTAATTCTGGAAGCCCGCAATTTCAAAGCTACTTCCGGCGTAACGGAATCGGACATTGCCAAACGACTGATGGATTATGGCTTCCATGCTCCTACTCTTTCATTCCCTGTTCACGGAACGTTGATGATAGAACCCACCGAAAGTGAATCATTGGCAGAATTGAATCGATTTGCGGACACAATGTTGCAGATATTTGATGAAATTAAAGAAATCGAAAACGGTACTGCCGACAAAACAGACAATGTTTTGCTCAACGCTCCACATCCTGAATATACAATTGTTTCGGACGAATGGAATCACCCATACAGCAGAACGAAAGCTGCTTACCCAACGCAATGGGTGGCTGAGAATAAATTTTGGGTAAATGTGGCACGGGTAGATAACGGATACGGTGACAGAAATCTGGTGTGCAGCTGTCAATAACCTCACCCCAAACCCCTCTCCTTGAGGAGAGGGGCTTAAGAAAAGCGTGAATCGAGATGAATCGGTTCACGTTTTTTTTTGAGGTTAATTTTATCAATAAACCCATTTGCCATGACAGTTGCAATCATCCATCTTAAATAAATCGAAATTATAAGCTATTCCAATGCGAATTCCCAAGGACATTGGTTTTATCTCGCCAATATACTTAGTAGCAGTTACACCTGAGTATTCATCAGGAACAAGAATTGGAATTGAGCGAAGTTTAATATCTTTAAAACCATACTGAAAATTAAGTTCTGTATGCATATTCCAATTGTCAGCAAGATTAAAAGTAAAACCCATTTGAGCTACTCCAAGCAAGGTGTTTTTAAATTGTTTTTCATTGCTGGGATGGATATAATCAGTAAATTTCCCAAACATTAAAGGATAAAACTCATCGATATTTACATAAATATCTGGAAAAAATGCTTCTCTGTGAATAGTTCCTGAAACAATTGATTTATTTTCAGACATATATACTGTATAAGCTACACCAGCTGATACATTAAAGTTGAGAGCATCTGTAAACTTGTGACGGAAATTGAATTTTAGGGGAATACTTAAATAGCTCACTTTTTGAAATTCCTTTGTTGTCAGGTTTTGTCTTAGTTTGTAATATTTCGAACTCCAATTATCAAATAACTCCAAAGAGTCTTTCCGCCCGTGAAAAGTATAAAACGTACTAAAAGAAGTGATTTCAGCACCAACACTTAATCCCCAGTATTTATTAAAGAAATGCGCATATTCAATTCCTGCACCAATATTTCCACTTATCGTACTCTTGGAATCTACACTCTTATAGTTCAAAAGTGAAACAGAAGGAGTTGTATGAAACATAATGTGATCGGGCCGGCCACGACCTGAATAGATCTTTTCAGCAAAACCCGAAACGAGGCTAAATGAGAATAAAACTATCAGTATGTATTTATTTATCTTCATCACATTAATTCTCCACAATTACTTTATAAGTTTCTTTGATTTCGCCATCTTGAACCAGCCGTAGAATATATTTACCTGTATAATTAAAACCATTTAGCCTGAATTTATCATCATCCTTTTCAACAGATACTGAGGTTTGACGGATACCTGACAAGTTATAAATTTCAACAGAAACACCTTCTCTCCGAACCAAATCGCTACTTAAAGTTAGCTCTGAGTTTTTCAACAAAGGATTCGGATAGACTTTGGCCTTTCGAATTATTGACGAATGATTTAATTCCAATACAATAGGAGCATTGCTAAGGTAATAAATTTCAACCTTGTAGTTGCCAGATGGAACAAAGTTTTCGAAACCACAATACTGTTTGCTGCTTTCCAGCTGAACATCATCTTTATACCACTTATAAGTTGAATTATACAAAAAATCGCGGTTTAATGGATTGGCAACAGCCAACACCTGATTGAACAAAACTACGATCGATAAATCGTCATAAGAAACTGTCCATTTTGCATATAAATGTACATCGTGATATGTTGCGACTGGTATTCGCCGCAGTTGCACACCCGAGAAATCTTCGTTTTCGTACCAACCTTCAAAAATATAATTATCCTCTCGGGATGGCGTTTCAATTTTTACCGATTCACTTCCATCGAAATTTGTTATTGCGGAAACTAATTTTCCTCCATTAGCATGGTAAACAACAGCATATATATTCATCTTTTTGGTTGTTGGCAAATAATTGTCGTCACCCAAATAGTTAAATTCAGCTTCCACCATATGATTCGGCAAACCGGAAACCATACACTTACTGAAACCATTCTTTACTGCAATTGTATTATTATAATTTGCCTGATTAATACTGATGTTTAAATTACCCTGAGGATTATCGCCATTTTTACTGCCCAGCACATCGGCTATAAAAAACTGACCTTCATTATTCGAAAAGTAAGGTTCAATTGTTGGAAGTGCTTTATTAATGGATAAATAGGCATCGTTAAAGGTGAACGTGTACGTTGCCGGAACCGACAATGTTCCTTTTGTAATTTTATATTCACCGACTCTTTCACCCGTCTCCCTGGTTATCTTGCCCGAGAATATTGATGGTTGAAAATCAACGCCTCGCTTATCTATTACTGAAAATCTCTTTTCAGGATCATTTTCACCATATTCCTTTACACAATTTTGAGCAGTTACCTGCAATTGTTTCTGAACCACCTTTAGTTTACCGGGGCGATAACTGATAGTATAATTTAAACTGCCGAAACCGGATGCCTGAGCAGGAATAATGTCATAAATGCCTATCGATGCTGATTCTATTGTTCCATTACTTTTTAGAAAAGCAAACGAAATTGTGTCACCATTTAACATCGGAATGTCTGTTGTAAACTCTCTTCCTGAGAATGCAAGAACATCGCCATACTCCTTTTCCATGTCTCTTCCAATTACAACAATTGACTTAGGTGTAATAAATAAAATGCCATTCTGTGTTGTAATGTCATAATTTTCAATTCCGTTTCCTGACACATTAGTAATAGCCAACGTGTACTCTCCTACAGAAGCTTTGCTTTGAGCTCCCTGTGAATTCAGTTGTACACCGGTTATTTTATCACTTCCCACAAATTGACTTGTATTGGCTTCAAACTCATCACCTTTGAAAACATATTCGCATCCGTACTCTTTGTAAATTGCTTTTGCATAAACGCTGATTTTCTTTTTCAACACCTGCAAATTTCCATCAGCATAAGAAATCAGATAATTATTCAGTCTTGTACCAACTGCATTTGTTGCATTTATTTTATACGACCCAATAGTTGCCGCACTGATATACCCATCAGATACCAGCGTTACAGATGTCACCATATCATTTGATACCAATTCATGCACATCCAAATAAAAGCTTTTAATATTGGGGAATAATATATCACCATAGATTTTAGTGCCATCTACTGCTCTAACCGTTAGTTTTTTCGGAAAAACAGCTAGCGTTCCGGCTACAAATCCGACATCGTAGTTTTCAATACCAGAACCGGTGATTTGGATCGGAGTTATTGGATAAGTTGCTACCGATGCAGTATCAGCCAATCCTTTACAATTGAAACTAACTCCATAAATAATGTCAGTGCCGAATAAAGACACCAGATTCAGTTTAAACGCATTATTTTGCAAATTCAGTCTCTCTCCATAAGTTTTAGTTGCGTTGTCGGCTGTAATAGTCAAAGGTGCTTTGGTTATATTAAAATCCTGACTTGGTTTTACATCTATTGAATATTTCAATTCTGATAAGCCACTCAATTCGAACGTAGCAGTATATTCGCCTACATTAACCGGAGCTGTAAAACTATTATAGTAGTTGGTTCCTGTTTTATTGGTATATCTGATGTAATAATCAGTATTTTGTGCGAGTGTAGCAATATTAACAGACGCTGTAAACTCTTTGTTTTGGGCATTATAAACGAGATATGCTGGAGGAAATATTTTAGCCGTGAGCGTTTTTCGCACAACCGAAAGTTTGCCAACCTGATAGTTGAAATCGTAGTTCGTAGTTCCGACACCATAGGCTTGCAGTGCAAATATTTCGTAATCATTCACCGGAGAAATTTCGGCACAACCACTACTTTTTAAAACAGCAAAAGAGATTTCATCCCCATTAACCAAGGGCTTATCAGTTGTAAATTCGTTTCCTACAAAGCTGAATAATTCACCATAAGGTTTTGTTATATTGTTAGCAGTAATAATAACAGGTAATGGCGTAACTTTAAGCGTATTATTTACTTGTTTTATATTATAATTATTTAAACGGTAGCCGGTTATGCTGTTAATTAAAATATTGTAATCGCCTACACTAGCTTTTTTAAGAATACCATCGGAACTTAACTGAAGTGAAGCAATAGAATCATTGCCAACAAACTGTGTACAATCAGTTGTAAATTCATTTCCAGTAAATATATAATCATTTCCATATAATTTTGAAAAAGCATTGGCTGTAACCGTAATCTCTTTTTTCGATATTTGAAGTATTGCCTCGGAATAGCTAAGGAGGTAATTTTTTAATCCGCGTCCTTTAGCATTAGAAGCTTTAATCTGATAATTACCAATAGTTGCATTTCTGATAAAACCGCTACAATTAAGAATTACAGACAATACAGTATCATTTGCAATCAGATTGTTTACATCTACATAAAAATTTTGTGATGTCTGCGCTATACTATCACCATAAACTTTAATTGTATTTACAGCTCTTATCGTAATTGACTTCGGTGTAACTTTCAGTTTACCTGGCACGAAACTTATTTCATAATTCTCAATACCTTTTCCTTTTGCCCTAAAAGGAATTATCTGATAGTTTCCCACTGTGTCGGCATAACAAACGCCATTGCTCGAAATTGAATCTAGTTCATCAATCCTGTCAGTTCCATACAATGGTTTTATATCAGTTTTAAATCCATATTTAAGTTGATTAATATTGATACTATCGCCATAGATTTTCACTATATCATCAGAAGTTATTGTCAGCGGCGCTTTTGTGATATTAAAATCCTGACTTGGAGCTGATGTCAGATCGTAATTCAATAACGAAGAACTACTCAATTTGAATGTTGCAGTATAATCGCCAGCTGATGAAGGCGCAATGAAAGAGTTGTATTCTGGTGTGCCCGGTTTATTTATGTAATGTATATAATAATCTGCATTTTGAATTAACCCACTTACATTTATAGTTGCAGTAAAATCTTTGGTTTTGGCATTATAACCCAAATATGCTGGTGGATTTAGTGAGGCAATTAGTTTTTTCTTAACGACATTCAATGCACCGGGCGTATAGGTGAAATTATAATTCAATGTGCCAGCACCATAAGCTAAGGATGGCAGAATATCGTATTTTCCGATTGGTGCAGTCTCAATACTTCCACTGCTTTTCAACATTATAAATGAAACAGTATCACCTATTATTAAAGGTTTATCGGTAGTAAACTCACTTCCTGAAAACTTAAGTAAGTCTCCATATTCTTTTTCGCTATTAGTTGCACTAATAGTAACTGGCATCGGAGTTACTTTAAAAGAACTATTTACGAGATTAATATCATAATTGTCAAGACGATAACCAGACATGCCAGTAATTGACAAACTATATTCGCTTACAATTGCTTTGGTTGGAGTAGCCTGAGAAACAAATTGCAATTCTGATATAGAATCATTTCCTACAAATAGAGATAAATCAGTATTGAACTCTTTGCCATTGAAAGTATATGTTGTTCCGTATACTTTCGATAAATCTTTTGCCGAAACAGTTATTTTCTTCCTCTTAACCAACAGGGTAGCCGGTTTATAATTTATGGCATAATTCGATAAACGATACCCATTTGCATTTGAAACATTAATTGTATCAGTTCCAACTTTTGCAAGTGTATCAAAACTATTACATTGCACAGTGACTGACGATATACTGTCATTGCCAACCATACTTCCGAGTGCAACGAAAAACTCTTTTCCAGTTGTATTTATAAGTTCACCATATATTTTTGAATTATCAACTGCTAAGATGTTCAATAATTTAGGATTAACAGTAAGCGTTCCATCTACAAACTGTATATCATAATTTTTCACGCCCAAACCTATGGCTGAGTCTGCCTTAATGGTGTAAATACCAACCGAAGATGTATCGGCTAATCCATTACATTTTAATTCCAGTTCGTATATTTTATCACCCGAATACACTGATTTATTTTGCGAAAAACCTTCACGAAGCAAACTAATTGTTTGTCCGTAGATTTTTGAAACATTATTTACAGTGACAGTTAGTGGAGCTCTAGTAATGCTAAAATCCTTACTAGGCACAGAATTCATAAAGTATTTGAGCAACGACAAATAACTAAGTTCAAAAGTGGCTTTGTAATCTCCTACAGTTGTAGGGGCAGCAAGGCTATTGTAAAAAGGTGTGCCAGGACGGTTTTTATATCGAATATAATAATCGATATTCATTTGCAAACCAGCAATATTTGTTGTTGCTGAGAAGTCTTTTGTTTGACCATTATACTCTAAGTTGGCGGGCGGAGTAATAGTTGCAATTAATTCTTTAGTGGGCAGTACATTATTACTTACAGTTTTATCACAACCTTTAGTTGATGTAATCGTGAGCTTAACATTAAATGGTTTAAATTCCGAATAAGTATAGATAGGATTTTTTAAATTCGAGTAGCCGAAACCATCTCCAAAATCCCAATAATAATTTTTAATAATATCACCCACGACTTTACTCGTGTCAGTGAATTGAATTTTTCCGGCATCAATAGCCACACTACTAAAACCAGGGTATAATTTTACGGGTATAATAGTTGTTGAAACGGTAATAGCTCCACAAACACTTTTTGCGTCATCCATTGCACAGGAATAAACTACTCCTTCTAAATTCAATGATTTGTCTACCTTTACTATATATGGTTGTGCGGGATTAGGAACAGTCATCGGCATTCCATCAGAACGCTTCCACGAATAACTGGTAAATCCTTGAGGGGCAGTTATTGTAGCATCAGAATTTTCACAACTAAATGAGCTAAGTTCAATTTTCTTTGTTTCAGCCCAAAAATAACCGTATGATTCATGAGCTCCAGCATGAAGTGTACCCCCACTAGTTGATAAACAGTCATGGTTTATGATATTTATGGTCACAGTTTTTCCGATTTGAAGAGACAAATCGATATTTCCTGATATCCACTTTTGATAAACATAATCCTTTGCATTCGTTCCTGCGTCTGAACTAAAACAAGGTAAACTGTTCGGAGTTAAACTGGTATTTGCATTGTCAGCTTTGGAGGAATAGCTACTGCATGGTAAGGTGTAAGAAACTCCATTAACATCTTTAACAGTTATTTCCATACTATAGGTTGGTCGCTCTTCACCCAAGTGCGAAACGTCCGATGGAGGCACTCTCAATACAGCAGCTAATTTATAGGATAATAATGTAGTGTTGGCGGTCACTTTAAAACTGTATTCCATCCTTTCAGCAGCAGCTTTTGCAGAGCCGGGGAATTGTCCTTCTTTTGCTAATGGAACTCCCAAACGGGCTACCAACTTATTGTCAGGATTGGTATAAAATCCGCTACAAGCTATAATAGAATCACTTGTCGTTGAGGTATTGCCTATAATGCTTATACGATTACCAATTTGAGCAGCAGTCTTTGGTGTCCAGTTATAAATATATGAAGTACTTCCATTATCGTAATAAAAATCACCGATGAACAATTTCCAACCGTTTAACGAACCGTCACTAAAACTCAGGTTAGGAGTATCTATATTAACTTGAGCATTTAGCCAGTTAATAGAAAGTATTAAAATGATTATAAGGAGTAGATTTTTTCTCACACTAAATATATTGAAAAGATTAATTAATTAAATAATCACACTATAAATTCAAGTTAAGATTAAGGCAAATAGTAATCTATGTATGATAAAAATCAAAATAGCTATTAAGAACTAATACCGAAAAATCAAACAGGTTGAAACATTGAGATGTGTAAACAGAACAGGTGGGTTAAGGAGAAAAACAAACAGTTAAATATTGCAAAAAAAGTAGTTGTATAAATATCTGAATTTATTTGAATAGCCTTTAAATAAAGGTTTTAGTTAATAATGAAATTTTCGCTACACGAAGTTGTAATAATAAATTCAAATATTAATAATACGGCTTAGATTTAATGTATATGAGTCAAATCTATGGAAAAGTATTGAGAAAAACAATAGCTTTAAAAACAATAAATATACTATTTAACATCATTTACATTTCTGACAATTATTAATTTTACAGTAGCTTTTTTTAATGAACATTTTGTTTGCCTTTGCTCCGACAGAGAAAGCATGTATGAAATTTGATTTGCCTTTGCTCCGCCGGAGCAACCTTGTCTGAGTTTCATTTCGTCCTTGCTCCAGCAGAGCAACCTTGCCTGAAAATGAATTCGACTTTGTTCTTCAGGAGCAAGAACGAAATGAAGTTCAGTTCATGCTTTCTCCGCCAGAGCTAACGTCTATTCTTCTACACAAATTCCTACTTAAAACTATATTGCATTATTATGAACAAATATGTTGTTATATGGTACTATTATTTAAAATATTTTTTTAGCTTTGTGAAATAATTCTCTATTATAAACAATAAAAAAAATATTATGCCTGTAAAAATCATTCGTTTACATTTTGCCGAACTTTGGAACAACGAATATCCTCAGTTCGTGAATCAACTGATTACTATAGTAAATAAGCACAATCCCGATGGTTTGCATTTGACTAAATCTTATGAAAGGGTAACTGCATTGGTGCCGCAACTGGCAAAAGTCAAAGCACAAGAATTAAGTAACGCCCTTAGCAATAAGTTAAGCGAATTGGACGCAGAACGCGACTCAGTGATAAAATTCATTTGGGATCAGGGAAAATCTTTCGCAAGGTTAAGTATCCCTTCGCTTGTGCCTCATGTGGAGGTGTTTCGCCGCTTCCTCAATATGCACGGAAAGGATATAGCGTTGGCTAATTATAATTCGGAAACCAGCCGCGTGAAGGATATGTTGGCTGATTATGATGCAAAACCGGAGGTAAAAGCAGCTGTAGAAGCGTTGAACCTGACGATGTTTTTCGAACAGTTACGCTCAGTGAATACAACTTTCGATGAGCTATTTATGCAGCGAACCGAAGATTATGCCACCGAAGAAGAGGTGGACAATCGCGCCATTCGCTCCGATTGTGACAAACAGATGGTTGCTTTTTTTGATGCTATCGAATATTGCAGCAAAGAATACGACGAACTGGATTATCAGCCATTGACAAACGAAATAAATACTCACGTGGAATACTACAAAACACTATTGAAAGCCCGTACCACCCGCCGTATGGCTGGTAAAGAAACCAGTGTGGAAGTTCCGATAACCCAGCAGTAAGAATCAAGAGCCAATGGAGTACTCGACATCCCGCCCAAGCGGGAGAGTCAAGAGTCAAGAGCCAAGAATCAAGATAATAGACATTAGACATAGACAAAAGAAACGCGAATCGATTTATACGGTTTGCGTTTTTTTTAATACCAGCAATTGTGGCAAATTGCTTTGCGTTCCAGATTGTAAGTGAGCACAATTTCGTTGGTGCCATAGGAACTCCGTCTGACACCTCCCATGTGATAATCGTAACTATAACCCACATGAAAATCATCGGTAATATTAAACCCGAAAATTAATCCCAATTCACCACCGCTTCTGTAATACATACCTATGTCGAACAAATCCGGTTGTGTCTGTAACCCTGAACGATTGGTGAGCTTAAAGTATGCGGTCGCATTGAATTCCATTTGATAAATATCTGAATACTGAATACCACAGACTCCTATGCCATAATTTACAATATGACTTGTATTATAGCGGTACTTTGCATAAACAAAATTCGTATTTGTTTGAATTTTTTTATTATCAGGGTAAAATAGCGAAAAAATATTCTGACTTGCCAGTCCAAATCGTAGCGCCTTATTGGTAATTTCCATTCCCATATCGGCATTAAAATAATTTTCGGATTCGAGGTTCTTGTAAACCTCGTTATCGGTTTTAGAGATCAAATTTACCTGCGATAAATCGTAATTCAACAGTTGATAATTGACTCCAAGACCCAAATGCATTTGCCAATCATAACGATATGGGATTACATATCCGTAATTGAATCCGATATTGGTAGTATTTGTGTAACCTATTTTATCCTGAAATAGCTTAATTCCCAATTGAGTGTGATAATCTTCAAGATAAGTGGAAGCCGAAGCAGAATATGTTTTGGGAGCTCCGGAAAAACCAATCCATTGATTGTGGGCTGCCACACTGAAGACTGCCAGGTATTTATCGTAAATGGCCGAAGGATTAATGTTTAAAGGATTACCCCAATAGTTATTCAACCGGATATTTGACTGAGCAAATCCCCGGAAAAACACTAAATTCAGCATTATAAGAAAAATTATTTTCTTCATCCTTTAAAATATCATCATCGTAATACCATTATATATCCCTCTTTCGTCTTGATTTTGGATTCACTCGGGTAATATAAAACATAGAAATAAGTATCTTTTGAAACAGTTCTGTTCTTATATTTTCCATCCCATCCGTCCGAACCATCATAAAGTAAAATGCCGTTTCTGTTATAAATCTGAACATGGTTGTCTCTCATAAACACATCATTTTCTCCATCGCCGTTTGGAGTGAGTGTATTGGGGATATTGATGTAGGAAAGTTCAGTGACAACAGTACTGTCACAACCCAATGTAGTCTTCAGTATATCCGTATAAATGCTGGCAGTACTGTATTTATTGCCGTTAATATTGTAGGTTTCACCATCAAAAAGGCTGATAGACTGTGATGTGAACTTGCTCTTTGTCTGGTTTACTTCCAGTTTTACAATAATGCTGTCGCAGCCGTTTATGTCATAGATTGGTATGTCATATGTCTTTGGGGCTGCATAGCTCTGCCCGTTGAAAGAGTAACTTTCTCCTTCACACACGGTTGCTGTTTTCTGTATGGTTTTGGGTGAATGTACTGTCAATACCAAAATAGCTACACTATCGCACCCTGCTGGTGTTCTCAGTTTGTTGGCTACATACGTATCGGAAAGCATGCATTGATAACCGTTCCATGGGTATGGTAATTCTGAAGCACAAACCGAAACTGTATCCCTCGAAATCAAAGGCGACTCAACGCGTAGCTCCAATGTGGCAATGCTGTCGCAGCCGGCTGAATTGGTAAGTCCTACCGAAGGGTATGTTCCGGCATTTGGGCATATAACCCCGTTCCATGAAAATGGTAATTGCAACGGGCAAATAATCCGTTTCGTGGTGGAATAAGTAGGGACGTTTAGGGTAATAGTCGCAGTGCCAGTTTGTACATGGGTGCAACTCTTGGAATCGGTGACATCAACCAGATTATAAGCAAATATCCCGGAAACTGTAGTGGGAACGCTCACCGTGACTTCATCTTCTCCGGTAGTGGTAGTCACCGTTTTGTTTGTGCCGTTGTTGATGTTATACGTAAAAGTATAAGGTGCGGTTCCGCCTGCTCCGGTAAAAATGATATCAGGAGAAACTGCATTTTGGCAAATAATATTGGTGCCACTGATTGTAGCTGTCGGTAACGCAAGAACGGTCACTTGCAAAGATTGAACCGTTCCAATGCAATTATCCTTTGTAATTTCCTGTACTGTCAATATATAAATGCCTGATGTAGTCCAGTTGATATCCACCGAATTGGAGGTTGATGACTCTGGATTTCCATCATCTATTTTCCATATATACCTGGAGCCAAAAGTAACAGCTACATAATAGTTTTTAGAAGTACCCATACATACCACATCCGGTTGATCGGATTGTGCCAAACTCTGCACAACACTCATTAGTGCTATGAAAAGGATGATTAAGTAGGATGCTCTTCTCTTCATTGCTTTTCTTTTCGAACGTTCTTTGCGCCTAACTACTAATAACTGTTTTCACAATATACGATTGGCTGTAACAGTAAATTTGATTCTGCAACTTCATTTACCAAAACTTACCCACCATTAGATACAACCGAACAAGGTATTCTTTCTTTACCATTTTGTCAAGCTCTCTCACTGCCCGTAGGCAGTGAGAGAGTACTCAACTTACTTTCTAATTATTACTGACTATTAATTTAATAATTCTAATTATGATAAATTGGTGAAGTATTTACTGGTGCATAAATTGTTACAGTTCCACTTGCAGAAGCAGAAGAACATGTTGTTGCTGTATTGGTGATTACAACGCTGTATGTTCCGGCAAGTGTTGATGTAAAGCTTGCAACATTACCCGGATCGGTTACTGTTGCTGGCACTGTCCAAACATAAGTGTAAGTACCTACTGCACCTGGCGTTGCGGTAATAGTTGCTGATGTTCCGGCACAAACTGTTGGAGAATTCACGGTTACTGTTGGTAATGGATTGACTGTGACAGTTCCACTTGCAGAAGCAGAAAAACATGTTGTTGCTGTATTAGTAATCACAACGCTGTATGTTCCGGCAACTGTTGATGTAAAGTTTGCAACATTACCCGGATCGGTTACAGTTGGTGGCACTGTCCATACATAATTATAAGTACCTACTGCGCCTGGCGTTGCAGTAATAGTTGCTGCTGTTCCGGCACAAACTGTTGGAGAATTCACGGTTACTGTTGGTAATGGATTGACTGTTACAGTTCCACTTGCAGAAGCAGAAGAACATGTTGTTGCTGTATTGGTGATTACAACGCTGTATGTTCCGGCAACTGTTGATGTAAAGTTTGCAACATTACCCGGATCGGTTACAGTTGCTGGCACTGTCCATACATAATTGTAAGTACCTACTGCGCCTGGCGTTGCAGTAATAGTTGCTGCTGTTCCGGCACAAACTGTTGGAGAATTCACGGTTACTGTTGGTAAAGCATTTACCGTTACCTGAATAGTCATAGGACCTCCGGAACATGAGTTTGAATTAGTTTCAATCACTTGAAGTGTATACGTACCAGGAGTCTTCCATAATACTTTTATGGTATTATTATTAGAACTAGTAGAAGTAAGAGTCCAATCAGTTCCTGAAACACCGGACAAAATAGACCACGTAAATGTTGAAGAAGCAACATCTGTAACTCTATAAGGCTCTGATATTCCAGTAAGACAAACCGAATAATCTCCAGGAATAGAGGGGTCTACCGCCTTTACGGCCGTCAAGTTTACTGTAAGCAATAGCGCCACTGTGAGCCATTGTAAAAAATGTTTACTTGTTTTCATACTATGTTTATTTAAATATTTAAAGCTATAATAATCAAGAATATATTTATTTTTATTGATGATATATATCTGAACTAATAGGTTCAGGATTAACTGTTACCTCATAATTGACCGCTGCACCGGCACAACCATTGGCTGTTGGGGTAATGACATAAGTCACTGTTCCTGCTGTTGAATTACTAGGATTGATAAGTGTCTGAACAGGTATAGTCTCGGTTCCACTAGTTGTAAATCCAGTAATAGCAGTACTGGTTGATGCTGTCCATGCAAAGGTAGTGAAGGCAACATCTGATGTCAGGGTAACTGATGCTGTACTTGTTCCTGAACAAATGGTTTGAGTTAAAGATGTATTTGTTACTGTTGGTATTGGGTTTACCGTCAGTTCAAGTGTCGCAATGCTATCGCAGCCAAGTGAATTGACATTTAGAGTCGTGTCTCTATAAATTCCTGAAGAATTATAGTCTTTTCCATTCCAACTGTATGGCAGAACATTGGAACAAATGTTATCAATTTTTAGTGAAGCGGGTGCCAACACTTTTAAGTTTAGTGTTACTGTACTATCGCATCCAACTTTATTGGGTAAATGAGCAATATATGTTCCCTCTGTAGAGTAAGTATTTCCGTTGAAATTATAAGGAGTTCCGAGGCAAATCGTATCATTGTAGCTGAAGTATGAAGGTTCTTTTAATCGCAACCTTAACAAAACACTTGTACAAACACTATCTCCTAAAGCAATAATAGAATCTTTCTCCTCAGTGTAAGGTTTTCCGTTAAAGATATATGTATCACCCCTACAAATAGTGACATTCATAGTTGAATCAACATCCGAAACTGTCAGATTTAACGTTGCAGTGCTATCGCATCCTAAACCTGTTACGCTTGTCAAGGATGCACTGTATGTTCCAGCCGATGAGTAACTTGTTCCATTAAAAAGATATGAATCTCCCAGACAAATTGCGGTATTTGTTACTGAGCTGGTTGGTGCAACGATTAAAGTCGCCTTCTCGGTGTTGTTATAAATCATCGTACCCTTCATTGTGCTTACCTCTAGCGAAATAGTATATAATCCGGGAACGGTTGGAGTTATGGTTGGATTTTGAGAAGTATTGGATGGGGTAAAAGTCAGAATAGATGGACCGGAACTTGTCCAATTGTATTTCACAGGTGGTATATCTGTACCTGTTGCACCTGTATAACCACCCTTAAGTGAAACCATATTGCCCTGACAACTTGAAGGCGGAATAGTATCAATTGCATTCAACGTTCCACCTGCTTGCATTAACTCGTCAAATATAAAAATTGTACCTGGAGCTCCTTGACAGGCAGCATATTTAATTGTTCCGATGTATAGATCCTGATTATTATTACAAGTACCACTTAAACCATTCTCCTTCCAAACTTTTAAAATTGCATCGGCTGGTAATTTTAACGTACATTTATTAATAAATTGAATGGTTGCTTCAGTAAATAAATTTGGAATAACATTTATTTCAGGCGTATTCAGAAAGAAAGTAGTTAGAGAATTACTTCCAGTCAAAGTCAACTTTCCGCTTATTGTAAGCGTGCCCATAGGATTTGTTGTAATTCCAGTATTAGGTATAGTTACGGTATTACCTGCTTGAATAGTTACAGCATAATTCCCGGCAATTTGTCCCGGATAGTTTGTGGCAGCAACCCATCCCGTGCTTGTATATGTTTGCCAAGTACTTAGGGTCATCCAACCTCCAGTTGAAACTGAACGAAAATCTCCAATATTTTGCGCATAGGAAATATTACCTATAAAAAACAGGAAGAAAAAAAAGAAAGTCAGCTTTAGAAATTTATTGTCTGAAGGGGAAAGCATGTAGATTTTTTATAAATAAGCTTTTTATTAAATATCGTATTTAATTTCTGTTCACTTGAAAATGGATATGTAAATATTAATCAATTAAACTCCATTTCATTTCAAAAGAAATAAAGAATAATAACTGAAAAATCATACACGTTAAAGCAGAGAGTTGTAAAAAACAAACAGGAGGATTAAGGGGGAAAATAAACTGTTAAACAATGTAAATAGTGTATTTATTTTATATCTTTAAATTAATTGATGAGGCTTTAAATAAGGGTTTATATTAATATTGAAGTTTTCGCTACAAGGAACTGTAATAGTTTGTTCATATATTAGAAATTCTGCTAAAATTTCTTTATTAGACTTCAAATCTAGGTAAAATAATTGATAAAAACAATAATCAATAAAGTTGCATTTACAACTTGAATCTTGCAGTGTAGAGTTTGATGTTTTATAGAAATTCACATTCTTTAGCGCTCATTTGAAAAAATAATCAAATCGATGTTTCAAATTTCAATTTCTTAATGGTTTTTTTTACGTTGAAATTTATTTCCGATACTTTTTTGTAACAAGATAGATAGTTGATTTGAATATTTCGCTCGAGATGATTTATTCCTTTGTCATTTCAACAACTTTTTGTATCTTTGCGCCCTATTTTGTAAAGTTATCATAATGTCTAACCTACTAATTTATTAGTAATTAAAAAAATTTCAGAAATGGAAGAAAACAAAAACATTGCGGAAGAAGCAATTCCAGCCGCAGTAGAAACGGTAAAAGAAGAAACACAAGTGGAAGCTGAAACTCCTGCAGTTGAAGAAACAGTAGTTGAAGAAGTTACTGCCGATGAAACTCCTGTTGTTGAAGAAGAAGCTCCGGTTGCAGAAGTTGTAGCTGAAGAACTTGCACCAGAAGTAATTGAAGAAGCTCCGGTTGCAGAAGTTGTAGCTGAAGAAGTTGCACCAGAAGTAATTGAAGAAGCTCCGGTTGCAGAAGTTATCGAAGAAGCACCAAGCGTAAAAGTAAAAGCACCAGCACCTGTACCATCAGGAGATTTCGATTGGGATGCTTACGAAAAAGGAGTCACTATTTCAGCTCAGGCGAAAGAAGATTTAGAAAAAATTTACGACAATACTTTGAATGCCATCAAAGACAAAGAAGTTGTTGAAGGAACGGTTATTTTGATAAACAAACGTGAGGTAGTAGTAAACGTTGGCTACAAATCAGACGGTATCGTTCCAATGAGCGAATTCCGCTACAATCCTGATTTGGCTGTTGGCGACAAAGTTGAAGTGTATATCGAAAGCCAGGAAGATAAAAAAGGACAATTAATACTTTCTCATAAACAAGCACGCGCAACCCGCTCATGGGATCGTGTAAATGCAGCTCTCGAAACACAAGAAATTGTAAAAGGTTTCGTGAAATGCCGCACCAAAGGCGGTATGATTGTAGATGTATTCGGAATCGAAGCTTTCTTACCGGGATCACAAATCGATGTGAAACCAATCCGCGATTACGATGTATTTGTAAACAAAACAATGGAATTCAAAGTTATCAAAATTAACCACGAATTTAAAAACGTTGTTGTTTCGCACAAAGCACTTATCGAAGCTGAACTTGAATTACAGAAAAAAGAAATTATCGGTAAACTTCAAAAAGGACAAGTTCTTGAAGGTACCGTTAAAAATATTACTTCTTACGGTGTATTTATCGACCTTGGCGGCGTAGACGGATTAATCCACATCACTGACCTATCATGGGGACGTGTTTCTCACCCAGAAGAAATTCTTTCATTGGATCAAAAACTGAATGTTGTAATTCTTGATTTTGATGACGAGAAAAAACGTATCGCTTTAGGATTGAAACAACTTTCTGCTCATCCTTGGGATGCCTTGGACACTGAACTTAAAATTGGTGACAAAGTAAAAGGTAAAGTAGTGGTTATGGCTGATTACGGTGCATTTGTTGAAATTGCTGCCGGAGTTGAAGGTTTAATCCACGTTTCTGAAATGAGCTGGTCACAACACTTACGTTCTGCACAAGATTTCTTGAAAGTAGGCGATGAAGTAGAAACAGTAATCTTGACGTTGGACCGTGAAGAACGCAAAATGTCATTGGGTATCAAACAATTGAAATCTGATCCATGGGAAGCAATCGAAGAACGTTACGCTATTGGAAGCAAACATACTGCAAAAGTACGTAACTTCACTAACTTCGGTGTATTTGTTGAAATCGAAGAAGGTGTTGATGGCTTGATTCACATTTCTGATTTATCTTGGACTAAAAAAGTGAAACACCCATCTGAATTTACTCAAATTGGTGCCGAAATTGATGTTCAGGTATTAGAAATTGACAAAGCAAACCGTCGTTTAAGCTTAGGTCACAAACAATTAGAAGAAAATCCATGGGACGTATTGGAAACAATGTTTACCGTAGACAGCATACACGAAGGTATAATCGTTGAAATGTTAGACAAAGGTTCTGTAATCTCATTGCCATACGGCGTTGAAGGTTTTGCAACTCCAAAACATTTGGTAAAAGAAGACGGATCACAAGCGCAAGTTGACGAAAAATTATCTTTCAAAGTAATTGAATTCAATAAAGATGCTAAACGTATCATTCTTTCACATAGCCGCATTCATGAAGATGCGAAACGTGCTGAAAAGGGTGAAGCACCTGTTGTTGCTCCAACTTTAGAAGCTCCTGCTAAGAAAACTGCTCCAAAACGTGCTAAGAAAGAAGAAGCTCCTGCAGCTACTGCAACTGCTTCTGCTGAAAAAACTACGTTAGGTGATATTCAGTCATTATCTGATTTGAAAGATAAAATGGATCTTGCTGCTGAAAAAGCTGCTAAAAAAGAAAAGAAAGCTAAAGTTGCCGAAGTTGTTGTTGAAGCACCTGTTGTTGAACAAGTAGTTGTTGAACCAGTAGTTGTTGAACCAGTTGTAGTTGAAGCACCAGTTGTTGAAGCACCGATTGTTGAAAGACAAGCTGAAACTCCTGCAGAACAAGCTGCTGATGAAGCAACCGAAAAAGCTGCTGAATAATTCAATTCTTATCATTATCTAAAAATGGCTGTTCAAAATTTTTTGAACAGCCATTTTAATATTTACTATTTGTGAAAATCTTTTTTAGAAACAACCAAAAACAATGTCAATACTTTTAAACTACGTAATTTTGTTCTAGTGCAAACCTAAAAAGTTACTGAATTCTCACTGTAATTTTTTTTGCTATTTTAAGAGCCGTTGTCAGTGTACTTAAATCATCATTCAAACTTCCATCTTCTCCTGAATAATGACTATGACCGATTGGTTTCATTTTATATTCTTGCTTTAAATTATCGGTATCAATATCAACCGAATAAACCAAAGCCGGTTGACTTGAAGTTTTAAATTCCTTGTCAGTTGGATGTAAATCGTTGTACCAATACTCATTCCAATCCCACGACTGATTTACTTCCAACATAATTTTATACTTTCCATTTAAAGGCTTTTCTGTTTTCGAATTCAGAACAAACGATTCCTGTGGAGTTGCACCTGTGTAGGCGTCAACTTCAGGTTGAGCCGGAGTTGGAGTATAAGTGCCAAATTCATTTTTAATACCGCGCGTATGGGACCAATAAGGCAAAGCTGCCGGACGTTGTATTTCTCCCGACTTCCACTGACCCGTTTTTCTGCTGGCACGTTTAAAAACACCTTTTCCTATACTTTCCGAAACATATAAGGTTTGAATAAAATTACCCTTTTCGTCGGCAAGCCAAATTGCAAAAAGTGGATGATTATGTTCTTTGCCTTTTTCAAACTGAATGGTAATGATAGTTCCTGTATTATTGACACCATAATTTTCCTGCGAAAAAACTTCTTTTACTTGTTTCTTTTTTGCTGAACCTATAACTGTAAAGACCAGCAGAATAGCCAAAATAATTTTTGTTTTCATATTTAAGAATGTTTTATTCTATTCTTTATAAACTATTTTAAATCTTTATAATTAACCCAATTGTAGGTAAAATTGTTCCACCAAAACTTTCTAAAGTTCGCAATGTATATCTGCTCGCATCGATTGGATCATCTACAGGAGAACCTGTTAATTCATCTTTATTTGTATAAATTGGTGCAGATTGAGTCTTGAAATTATACACATTTTGAATATCGGTGTACAAATTCAACACCCATTTCTTGAAATAAAACTCTTTGTCAATGCGGATATCTAATTGATGTGAATTTGGCAGGCGTTCCGAATTGAAATTGCTATAGTCCAGATATGGTTGATTAGTTATATCCCATGCTACTTTCAAACTAGATTTATTCAAATCAATTTTAGAATAAGGCGCACCGCCAACAAAACGCCAACGGGTTGCCACATTCCAGCTTTTAGCAAATTTATAACTCGCTATGAGATTGAATAAATGTTTTGTGTCCCATGATGATGGACGATAAATATCATTTTCATCTGTAAATTCACTCCGAAAATAGGTGTAAGTGGATGTTAAGTTTAAGTTTTTCCATTCCATAATTTTGTAAAGCAATTCCACTCCATAAGTTCGCCCTTTGCCAGTAGATCTGATTTCTTCATCGCCTATCTGACCAAAATCTCCACCTTGGCTTGCAATGCTTATTCCTTCAAGTACTGAAAATGGATATTGAGAATATTGTTTATAGAAACCTTCAATGGTCAAACGCATTTTATCAGCCGGACGAAATTCGAATCCTGCAATTGCTTGATTAGAAATAATATATTTCAAATTTTCATTTTTATTAACAAAAACACCGTTTTTATCTTTAAATCCCATTGTAGTATAAGCGGGTTGTTGCGCATACCGCCCAACATTAGCGTTAAAATTCAATTTGTCAGTTATTGCATACGAGGCCGACAAACGAGGCGAAAACTGATTCAATGGGTTCTTCATGTTCTCATTGAAATTATTTGCAACTACATTTATTCCAAGCGAAAGCTTCAATCTATCATCCATAAATTCGTCAGAAGCCTGAGCAAAAGCCTGATAACCAAAAAGATTTAATTCTGTATTGTAATTCAAATCATTGGATACGTCATTAGAGAAGAAACGGCGAAAAGTAGTATTCGTATAATGTGAGTAACGTAACCCCGCTCCTATTTTAAGTTTTACAGGTAAATATGGATAATCGCGTTCAAAGCGCAATTTATTTTCTGCTTCGTCGGATAGGTAATCTGAAGTCTTTCCCTTGCTTTCATCGTTGCCTTCAAATTTAAAGTTATTATTTCGTAACATATTCCTGCTCAAAATCCAGTTATCAATAGTTCCTTCGCCAAAATGTTTATAAACAGCTCCAACTGTATAATTCCATTGTTTATAAACCGGCAAATAAGTCAACAAATACTTCTGAGCTTCAGATCCTGTGTTTTGCAAATCGGTGTTCAGAACCAAATCGTCAATTGCACCAATTCCAATAAATGTAATTTCATTTTTCTTATCAATTTCGTATTTATATTTTAACTGAAAATCGTTATAAGTTGGTAAGAATGGAAGTCCAATAGCTTTAAATAAAAATTGCAAATAGGATTGGCGAGCAGAAACAATAAAAGTAGATTTTTTTCCTATCGGACCGTCAATAGTGAGAGCAGCATCCGAAGCACCAACAGATAGTTTAGTATGAATACGGTCCTTACTACCATCTTTTTGGCGAATTTCCATTACAGAACTTAGGGCATTTGTTCTGCTGGCAGGAAAAGCTCCGGTGTAAAAATCAATTTCGCGTACAAAATCGGGATTGATAACGCCAACTGCTCCACCAGAAGCACCTTGAGTAGCAAAGTGATTAATAACTGGAATTTCAACTCCATCCAAATAGAAAACATTTTCAGCAGGTCCACCACCACGCACTATCAGGTCATTGCGGTTAGGATCGGTTGCTCCTACTCCGGGCAAAGCCTGGACCACTTTAGATACATCACGGTTAGCTCCTGCACTTTTTTCTATTTCCTGAACTCCAATAGATAAAACCGAAAGTGGACTTTCAATTTTCTTTGCATTAAGATTTTGACGAACCGTGACTTCTGTGAGTGCAAATGCAGCTTCGGGCAAAGCAACATCAACAAATGATATTTGATTGCCCTGAACCTGAATTTCCGAAGAAATAGTAGCTTCAAATCCAATTGAGCTAACAACCAGCCTTTTAAAACCGGGGTCTATTCCTGTAAAAATATAATTTCCATCCAAGTCGGAAGTAGAACCAATGGTGGTTCCCTGAATTAATATTGTTGCAAATTCAATCGGTTGATTCGTCTTTTCGTTATAAATTCGACCTTTAATTGTTCCTTTTTGAGAAAATGAATTGATGGCTATAAAAAAAAGGAAGAATAAAATAGAATAATTTTTCTTCATAATTCTTCTGCGTATTTTAATTTAATAATTCTAATATACAGTAAACAAAAGTAAAGTACAATAGTTTAACAGTAGACATAAATAAAAACATAGATTTTATCTATAACAACTAAGTTAGCAGAAGATCTTACTTATTACTAATACATTAGGCTTGCAATCTTTTCACGGCATCATACAACGGCATTAAAAATCCGTTTTCGAACCGGCACAACAGACAAATATTTCCTACCGGTTTTCCACTTATCCATTCCAAATCAAGCTCCTGATTATCATATAAAACCTTTGAAAGAAACGATTTTCCTACTTTAAATAGCAAATCGTAATCCTGAGTTTCAAATTTCAATTTCATCTTATTAAAATCAGTCGTTTCGAATTCGCATTTATAAACAGCTTGTTCGGCACACTCGGTGCGAAGATACAACGATCTTTCAACTAAAACAGGAGCTGTACTTTTCTGTTGTAGAATGTGGGCAATAGGGATTTTCCCGGTAAAAACCACTTCTTCATTTTCCATTATTTTAATTTCGGATATATGTTCAACCAGTAGTTGCGAAACATGAATCAAATCGTTGAAATGATAAAAATCTTCCCAGTTATTAAAAATTGTGGCATCTTTAGGCATATAGTTGCCAAGTGTCAACTCGGCTGCAACACCGGTTAGTTGAATTTGAATTTTTGACATAAGTAGTTACAAGAATTTAGTTAGGATTTACAAGGCTATACCGATAGTTATCAGCTCTGAAAGTTATTTTAAAATAAAATATCAATAATTATTTTCAATTACTTAAATAATTTAATTTGAATGCAAAAATACATAAAATAAACTCAAATTTCATGTCTTAAAGTAATTCAATTTTGTCTTCAATTTAAAAATTAAAAAAACGCTGAACGGAAAATTATTTCAAAATTAAAAAAAAGAAAACTAAAAAACCGTTCGATTTCTATCAAGAGTCTTTTGTTTATATTAATCTGCCTTTATGTCGTCAAAATTTCTTATTTTTGCACTCTTGTAATAAAAAAGAAATATCAACTTATAATAATGAAAAAAGTAAGAGTGCGCTTTGCACCAAGTCCAACGGGACCACTACATATCGGAGGAGTTCGTACAGCTTTGTACAATTATTTGTTTGCAAAAAAACACGGCGGCGACATGTTGCTCCGCATCGAAGATACCGATTCGGCTCGTTTCGTACCCGGAGCTGAAGAATATATCGTAGAATCGCTAAGTTGGTTAGGCATTGGCATTGACGAAGGCATTGGTGCTCCAACTGTTGGAAAACATGCACCCTATCGTCAAAGTGAGCGTAAAGTTATTTACAGAAAATATGTGGATCAACTGCTGGAAGCAGGATTGGCTTATATCGCTTTCGATACACCTATAGAACTGGATGCAAAACGTAACGAAATAGCTAATTTCCAATACGATGCAAGTACTCGCAACTTAATGTCAAATTCATTGACATTATCTGCTGACGAAGTAAAAGCACGTATTGCAAATAGAGAACAATATGTAGTTCGTATAAAAATTGAACCTAATGAGGAAATTAAGGTTCATGATTTAATTCGTGGTGAAGTGGTTATCAACTCTTCGGTAATTGATGATAAAGTTTTATTTAAATCATCTGACGAGCTGCCAACTTATCACATGGCCAATGTGGTGGATGATTATTTGATGGAAATTTCGCACGTTATTCGTGGCGAAGAATGGTTGCCCTCTGCCCCACTCCATGTTTTATTATACAGGTATTTAGGTTGGACCGATGCTATGCCGGAATTTGCACACTTACCACTTCTGTTAAGACCAGACGGTAACGGCAAACTTAGCAAACGCGATGGTGATCGTCTTGGGTTTCCTGTTTTTCCAATAAACTGGAAAGATCCAAAAACAGGAGAAAAATCGTCGAGTTATCGCGAAGCCGGATATTTTCCGGAAGCTGTGGTAAATTTCCTTTCGCTCCTTGGTTGGAACCCGGGAACTGAGCAGGAAATTTTCTCCATGCAAGAATTAATTGACTTATTTAGCCTTGAGAGAGTAAGTAAAAGTGGTGCAAAATTTGATTACGAAAAGGGAAAATGGTTTAATCACAAATACTTGCAACTAAAGTCGAATGAAGAAATAGCCGATCTATTTCAAAAGATTTTAGTTGAAAAAGAAATTTTTGAAGATTCAGATAAACTTACTAAAATAGTTTCATTGGTAAAAGAACGTGCCAATTTTGTAAATGAACTTTGGGATCAATCCAGTTTCTTCTTCGTTGCACCAACCCAATACGATGCCAAAACCATTCAGAAACGCTGGAAAAGTGAAACTCCTGCTCAGTTAACAGAATTAATTGAAAATTTAGCCGGGATTGAAAATTTCTCGGCAGAAAATACTGAATCAATTGTAAAAGAATGGATTACAAACAAAGAGTACAATTTAGGTGGTATAATGAATGCCTTCCGTTTATCAATGGTTGGCGAGCCAAAAGGTCCTCACATGTTTGATATAATTGAAGTTTTGGGAAAAGAAGAAACAATTTCCAGATTAAAAAGTGCGATTGAAAGAATAAACTAAATTAATCAATCCCCTTTAGGGGTTTGGGGTCATGAAAAAAGTTCTTATAGTAACGTATTATTGGATTCCAAGCGGAGGTGCAGGTGTACAACGTTGGGTTAAGTTCGCAAAATATCTGCAGAATTTTGGTTGGGAACCTATAATCTTCACCCCCGAAAATCCGGAATTTCCATCTATCGATCGATCTTTCGAAAAAGATATTCCTTCTGATATACAAGTTATAAAAACGCCCATTTGGGAACCTTACAATCTATATCGCACCGTTATGGGGAAAAAAGGTGAATCGATAAATGCCGGTTTTATATCCGAAAACAAAAAATCGGGTTGGAAAGACAAACTGTCGATATGGATACGTGGAAATTTTCTGATTCCAGATCCCCGTCGGTTCTGGATACGATCTTCGGTTCGTTTCTTGAATAGTTATTTGATAGAAAATCCGGTTGATGCCATTATTTCCACCGGACCGCCCCACTCCATGCATTTAATTTGTTTAGATGTAAAAAAGCAGTTCCCTTCTCTTGCATGGATAGCTGATTTTAGGGATCCGTGGACAAATATTGATTTCTATAAAGACCTAAATCTAACATGGATCTCGAATAAAATTCATCACAAACTAGAGAAAAAAGTTATAAGCGGAGCAGATTGTGTTCTTGTAGTTTCAAATGGAATGCTTGAAGAATATAAACAGTTGAATCCAAAACAAATACGGGTTATTTCAAATGGATTTGATGATACAGATGTAAAGAAAAGTGGCATAAAAATGGATGAAAAATTTTCCATTTCTCATATAGGCACGTTAAATGCAGCGAGAAATCCGCTCACAGTTTGGAAAGTACTTGATGAGTTATGCAAAGAAAATGATCATTTTAAAGACGATTTGCAAATACAATTGGTCGGAAAAGTCGATTTTACAGTTCTTGATTGCATCAAAACATTTAATTTACAAGACAATTTACTCAAAATAGACTATTTATCTCACAGCGAAGCAATTGAGAAACAACAATCATCTCAGGTTTTGCTACTATTAATCAATCAATCAGACAATGCCAAAGGAATTTTAACTGGTAAATTCTACGAATATCTGGCAGCAAATCGTCCAATTTTGGGAATAGGTCCTGCTGATGGAGATGCCGCGGAAGTTCTTAATCAAACAGGCTCCGGCATTATGGTTGATTTCTCAGATGAACAGATTACGAAAAATACAATTTTAGAATACTATAACCGTTTCAAATCAAATACACTAAGCATCAAACCTGCAGCGGTTAACCAGTTTTCGCGCAAATCTTTAACAGCCGAATTAGCAAAACTTTTAAATTCATTATGAAAAAAATAATCACTATTGTTGGCGCACGTCCTCAATTCATAAAGGCTGCTACTTTAAGCCGACAATTTCAAATATTGGGAGTTGAAGAATTAATAATCCATACGGGCCAACATTTTGATACGAATATGTCAGATGTTTTTTTTGACGAAATGGAAATACCAAAACCAGCTTATCAACTTGAGATTCACAATCTGACTCATGGCGCAATGACCGGCCGAATGCTTGAAGGAATTGAAGAAATTCTTATAAAAGAAAAACCCGATGGAGTTGTAGTTTACGGAGACACAAACTCTACCCTTGCAGGCGCTTTGGCTGCTGCAAAATTACACATTCCATTAATACACATTGAGGCTGGATTACGTTCGTTCAATATGGCAATGCCGGAAGAAATCAATCGGATTCTGACTGATCGAATTTCAAATGTACTTTTTTGTCCAACTGCAACAGCTGTAAATAATTTGAAACGTGAAGGATTTGATAATATACCTGTCCGAATTATAAAAAATGGCGATGTAATGCAGGATGCAGCAATGTATTATGCTGCCAAAGCGGAACAAAAATCAGATGTTTTAAAGCAAATAGGTTTGTCAAAATTTATATTGGCAACTATTCATCGTCAGGAAAATACTGATTCAACTGAAAATTTAAAAAATATAATTGACGGATTAAACGAAATAAACCGTCAAACGCCTGTTGTTGTGCCAATTCACCCTCGAACACGTAATATCCTTGCACAGTTGAATATCATTCCTGAATTCAAACTGATTGATCCTGTAGGCTATTTTGATATGATAATGTTATTAAAATCATGCCAATTGGTTATAACCGACAGTGGTGGTGTTCAAAAAGAAGCGTTTTTCTTTGGTAAACATTGCATCACGTTACGCGAACAAACCGAGTGGGTAGAATTGGTCGAAAATGGTTTTAATATTTTGGTTGGGAGCGACTCCAAAAAGTTGAAAGATGCTTTTGAATTTTTCAAAACAAAAAAATCCGATTTTTCTATAAATCTATATGGGAAAGGAAAAGCAGCTGAAATTGCAGCGAAGGAAATTGTCCGATTATAAAATAAATACATTTCAATAAATATTATAACTCAAATATGGATCAATCTACGAGTCATAAAACAGAAATTGGATATTTTCACAATCAACGACCCGAGATGTTGAAATATATTCCTGAAAATGCTTTGAAAATTTTAGAAGTTGGATGTGGCGAAGGTGTTTTTTGCAACACATTAAAACGTCCCGACAGAGAAATATGGGGTGTGGAGATGAATCCAAATGCAGCTCAAAAAGCAATAGAAGTTTGTCAATTTGTGTTGGAAGGCGATTTCAATTCAATTTACGATCAATTGCCAAAAAAAGAGTTTGATTGCATTATTTTCAATGATGTTTTGGAACACATTTATGCACCCTGGGACACTATCCTACTTGTAAAATCATTACTTTCAGACAAAGGGGTGCTGGTTACTTCAATTCCAAATTTTCGCTACATCGACAATTTGATTACTGAAATTCTTTTTAGAAAAGACTTTAGGTATAAACCAGAAGGTGGTATTCTAGATGACACTCATATTCGATTCTTCACTTCAAAAAGCATGTTACGTATGTTTAAGGAACAAGGTTATGAAATTCTGACTCATCAGGGAATTAGACCTTGTAAAAGTTGGAAAGAAAAACTGTTCATTGCTCTCACATTTGGATTTCTGAAAGATGCCCGTTATAAACAATTTGCCACAGTTGCCAAACCTATTCGCTAATGAATTCTCCTTTAGTATCTATAATTTCACCTACCTACAATCACGAAAACTATATTTCTGATTGTATCCAATCTGTTCAATTGCAAACGTATACCAATTGGGAAATGATTATTGTGGACGATGGAAGTACAGATGAAACATATGAAATAGCCTTATCATTTGCTAAAAATGACAATAGAATTAAAGTATTTACACAAAAGAATATTGGCATTTTCCGATTAGGGGAAACATATAATTTTGCCCTTTTACAATCTACCGGGAAGTATATCGCTGTTTTAGAAGGTGATGATGTGTGGTTGCCTGAGAAACTTGAATTACAAGTTGCCGAAATGGAAAATAAACCCGATACTGTACTATCATGGGGGCAAGCGTATAGTTCCACCTTTGATTTGTCAGCCAATTACAATTTGCATCCGAATGTTCATAGAGACAATTCTGTATTTAATAATTTGCCAATAAAATCTGCATCTAAAGATTTATTGTTTACTTGTTTCATACCTGCACTTACAGTTGTGATTCGGAAAAGTGCTTTGGATAAGACTGGTGGCTTTATTCAAAATCACGGACTTCCATTGGTCGATTTGCCTACATGGCAACAACTATCGCTTTTAGGTAATTTTGCATACGTTGAAAAACCATTAGGGAAATGGCGCATATATTCAAATCAGGTAACAAAGACTTATACTGCTGAAATGGCAGAAGGATTTTACAAGTTATCTATTGAGTTTTTCAACCAAAACGAGTTGTATTTTAAAACGGTAGGAATAAAAGAAATGGAAATTCACCGTTATTTCAAAAAACTATTAGTAATAAATTACTCCAGATCAGGAAGGTACAAACTAATCCGTAAGAATTTTTCTGAAGCCAGAAAAGATTATTGCACTTCCATTATTCATTTTGGCTTTCACGAACCTATTTGGAAACTGCGTTCATTAATTGGTATCATTTTCAGCTTGTTTCATGCTGACATCGAAACTTTTACAAAGCTAATTGGGCGAGTTAGCTACAAGTAGATAATAAAAAAGCAAATAATGAGTTTTTTATTAGTTGATAATGCTCTTATTTGTATAATACTTCTTTTTAAACCAAAACGCCACATTTACCAACCCAATCATCACCGGAACTTCCACTAACGGTCCGATAACCGCTGTAAATGCCTCGCCAGAATTTATCCCAAAAATGGCAATGGCAACTGCAATAGCTAATTCAAAATTATTGCTGGCAGCCGTGAATGATAAGGTTGTTGCTTGTTCGTAAGTGGCACCCATTTTTTTACTCATAAAGAATGAAAGCACAAACATCATTACAAAGTAAATGACCAAAGGAATAGCAATACGAACAACATCCAACGGAATTTTTACAATGTATTCTCCTTTAAGTGAGAACATAACAACAATGGTAAAAAGCAATGCAATGAGTGTAAGTGGTGATATTTTCGGAACAAATTTGGTTTCGTACCACTGAACACTTTTTACACGAGTCAGAATATAACGTGTCAGGAAACCCGCAATCATAGGAATTCCCAAATAAATGAAAACACTTTTGGCAATCTCAACCATGGTTATTTTCGAAACAGAATCGTTGACCGGAAGTCCGAACCATCCGGGCAAAACGGCAATAAAAAAGTAGGCATAAATCGAAAAAAGCAATACCTGAAAAATGGAGTTGAACGCTACTAAACCTGCTGCATATTGGCGGTCGCCTTTGGCAAGGTCGTTCCACACAATCACCATGGCAATACAACGAGCCAACCCAATTAGAATAAGCCCGTACATGTAATCGATATTAAACTGAAGGAAAATAATTGCCAACAGAAACATCAATACCGGCCCGATAATCCAGTTTTGAACGAGTGATAAACCCAGAATTTTAGTATTTTTGAATACATCGCTCATTTCCTCGTATCTCACTTTTGCCAAAGGCGGATACATCATGATTATCAAACCAATGGCGATGGGAATATTGGTAGTACCAACCGAAAGACTATTCCAAAATGCTGCAACATTCGGACTGTACCAACCGGCAAAAACACCAATAAACATGGCAAGGAATATCCAAAGTGTGAGATAACGGTCGAGAAATTTGAGACGGATTTTAGATGGCATGCTTTAAAAATTAAATGTTTGTTCTTAGATAGAAATTCCAATTTTTTTCAAAATAAACAACATTACAAAGTATCCCAAAATCATAATTGTCAAGGATAATCCAAGCGACACCCAGAAATCGACATTTTTCTTTAGCAAAACAGGAAACAGAATAAAAAATAGTAATGATGGAATTACTAACCAGAATACTCCTTGTGATAATTCTGCAATTTTGTTAACGTCTTTCGTTTCGATATACATCCAGATAAAAGCCAACAGCGAAACCAACGGAATGGATGCGAGAATACTGCCCATTGTTGTGCTTCGTTTTGAAATTTCTGAAATTGCAACTATTGTTATCGACGACAGCAATACTTTGATAATGTAGTAAATCATAACTGCGGTTTGATTTGTTCTACATAGAACTTGTAAAATCCTTCTTTTATCTCGTCACGTACGCGAATAAATTCACTCCATATAAATTGCTCACTGCCAACGACATGGCTTGGATCGTCAAATCCAATGTGTAAACGGTGTTTTACTTTACCAATAAATGCCGGACAGTTTTCGTTTGCACCACCGCATACTGTAATTACATAATCCCATTCTTCACCAATGTATTTATCAACTGAGTCGGAAGTGTGGTGGTTAATGTCGATACCCGCTTCTGCCATTGCTTCTACGGCTTTTGCATTTAGTTTTCCACTGGCTTCTGTTCCGGCGGAGCAAACTGCAAGGGTTGAATCGAAGGATTGGAGAAAACCATGAGCCATCTGACTTCGGCATGAATTACCTGTACAAAGAATTAATACTTTCATATTTAAAAAATTTGAGAAGTTTGAAATTTGAAGTTACAATGTTATTAAAGAATGATTAGAAATTGCAATCAATTGAATTCGACTCTATATTAATAAAAAAATCATTGAATTTTTTTAATTGATCCGAAATGTTCGTTCCACACAAGCAATAATTTATTTTTAATCCATCAATTTCGCCGTGAATTAATCCTGCATCTCTGAGTTCTTTTAAATGCTGTGAAACGGTAGTTCTACTCAATGGCAATTTGTCTGATATATCGCCCGAAATACATGTTTTTGTTTCTGCCAGATATTTTAAAATGGCCAAACGGGCCGGATGTGAAATCATTTTGGCAAATGCTGCCAACTTTTGTAGCTCATTATCAAATACTTCTGTTTTTATCATAACTTGTATGTTTTATGTCGCAAACATACGTCATTATTTTTGAATTACTAAATAATTTTGTAGAAATAATTATAAATTGCAGAAAACCATTTTGAATGATGAAATGATATTAATTTACCTGAAGACTCTGTAAGTAATTGGGAACAAAGAATGTTCTTTATTTCAATAAAAAATAAGAACGCTGACGGAGTATTCTATTCTTTTTATAAATACGACATTATATTCTGTCTACTACTATATTAATTTGTAATTGAAGTGTTCTGTTAAACTAATTCGAAATTTAAAGTATATTCAATAATATGACCACAACAACACTTGAAAGTATTAGGGAACTAAAGCCAATAATTATTTCCCTGCGAATTTCTTTACTTCCAATACTTATAGCATAAATCATTTTCAATAAATTATTACTTATAGTAGCTATTATGGTGGCATTCACAATAGTAGTAACCTCCAGATTAGCACCCGATTGTTGGAATAAATTCAAAATGTAGGGATCAATATCAGAAACTCCAACAATAAACGAAAGTATATTCACTCCTATATTTCCATAATTGCTTACAACAAAATTGGTCAGGACAGCGAAAAATGCGAATAGCAATCCAAAGAACAACGCAGTTTTAAATTCCAGCGGATTATGGGTGCTATTTACAACTATCTCCTTAGTTTCCGATTGTTTGTTTTTGAAATATGGAATTGCTATAACCACCAGATTCACAACAATAAAAATAAAAAAATAAGGCAAAAGTAGAACAGCAACCTGAGGATTAAAAATCCATGCCAATATTTGTATCCTTATGTACATCATGCCGGTAGCTCCGAAAATTCCGGTAACAATTTTAGACGTGTTATTTTCTTTTTTACTTTTGCGTGCAAGTATTATGGTGGTGGCAGTACTGCTGTATAATCCACCCAGAATAGCCGACAAAATAATTCCTGAATCGGGAAATGCAAATTTTCGTAACAAGTAACTCAGATATGAAATCCCGGTTACTGCAACTATTGAAACCCAGATTTGATAAGGGGAAATGGTAATTATGTCCGAGATCGGTGTATGAGGCAGCAATGGTAAAATTATTCCGGCAATGATTATAAATTTTGCTAATAATGTAAACTCGTTGCTATCGAATTTTCGGGTGAAATTGAACAAGCTTTCTTTCATTTCCACCACAATGAGCGTGGTGACAACTACCAGCATAATCAACCACAACGGTTCTAAATCGACTAATGGAGTGAGACAATAAGCAATCAGCGCTGTAACAATGGATGTAAAGCCCCATTTGTTTTTGAGTTTTATTTTGTTGTAATAATAAATTCCCAACAAGGCAGAAATAATAACTCCTCCTCCGAAATATAACGTCAATGTTGTTGGCATTACGGTATAAAGGATATAACCTAAAATTCCAATCAGCGTGATGGTACGGTCTGTTCCAAAAAGTGTTTCGGAATCAAGTTCAATATGAAGTCGACGTT
This sequence comes from Paludibacter sp., assembly GCA_010365115.1. Lineage (GTDB taxonomy): Bacteria > Bacteroidota > Bacteroidia > Bacteroidales > Paludibacteraceae > Paludibacter. The sequence goes on along the minus strand of JAAFGX010000014.1, from coordinate 25,807 downwards.
GCTCAAGACCAAGCAATAATGAAAAAACAGCAACTAAAATAAAATTTATCAGTTCTTTGGGTAGTTGTGTGAGGGTTTCCATAATATAAAAACGAATTCAAAGTTGATATATTCCTGTTTAATAATGCATTAAATAATTTAGACTACATTTAGATTGTAAAAATACGGAAAATTTTCAGAATATAAAATTAAACAGAAATCCCACTATCATAATTCCACCACCCACAATGGCAATAAATGTAAGAACCAAAGGCATTTTCAGCACCTTACGCAAAATAATAATTTCGGGCAAAGATAAAGCTATTACAGACATCATAAATGCCAGGGCGGTACCCAATGCAGCTCCTTTTTCAATCAGCACCGAAACAATAGGGACAATTCCAGCCGCATTGGAATACAGCGGAATTCCGATTAAAACGGAAAGTGGTACTGCATACCAAACATCTTTGCCCATGAATGAGACCATAAATTCAGCCGGAACATAGCCGTGCGCCCCTGCACCAACGGCAATACCTATTGCCACGTAGATCCAAACTTTGCCAACAATTTCTTTTACAGCATCGTAGCCCATGGTTATTCGCGTAGAGAATGTGATTTTTTCATCTTCCTCTTCACTTTCACCCAATTTGGTGGCATACACCCATTCTTCCACCCATTTCTCGAGTTTCAATTTACCAATAATCCAGCCGGCCACAATGGCAATGGTTAAGCCTGTGCTAATATAAATGACAGCTACTTTCCAACCAAACATCCCGTACAAAAGGATAACAGCAACTTCGTTAATCATAGGTGCTGCAATCAGAAACGAGAATGTTATGCCCAGTGGAACGCCTGATTCTACAAATCCAAGAAACAACGGAATAGCAGAACACGAACAAAAAGGAGTAACAATCCCCAGCATTGATGCCATTACGTTTCCGGTAAATGTTTTTTTGCCTTCCAACGCTTTGCGCGTTCGTTCGGCGGTAAAAAAGCTACGCAGAATTCCGACAAAGAATATTATGAGTACAAGCAACAGCAACACTTTTGGAAACTCAAAAATAAAGAACCTGATTGACTCTGTCAGATGAGCTCCTTTTGTCAATCCTAAAACTATATCAACAAACCAATCGGTTAAAGTCTGCAGGTTGGCATAAACCACAAACCATATAGGCAATAATATTAATGCAATTTGAAAATGAAGGGATTTGAAGAGTTGAAAATTCATTGAAATGATTTGAAGATAAGATGATATGAAAATGTGTTGATATGAAGATTTGAAAATGAATGATTCGATTATAATTCTAAGTTTTCTAATTTCTTTATTTTCAAATCATGTTTAACAAAATGTAGTAAATACCAACTACAATAAAAACGATAGAAACTATGCGTCGAAACCACAATTCGAAAATCTTAATCCTATTGTAAAGTTTACCAACGTTCCCTACTGCAAAAGCTAAAAGCCAGGCAAATAAAATCACAGGAAGTCCTGTTGCAATAGCAAAAATAAATGGAAGATAAAGTCCACTTGCACTCGCCACCGTCATTGGAATAAGCATTACAAAATACAATACGCCGCTGTACGGACAAAAAGCCATGGCGAAAAGCATTCCGAGCAACAAAGTTGCCCAATAACTTCCTTTGCTTTTTTCGCCCAATACTTCCGAAAACTTTGAAAAACCTGGGAAATTTAGTTTAATAATATCAAGCATAAATAAGCCTATAATAATAAGCAAGGGACCCAGTATTTTTTCACCCCAGCCCTGAAACAATCGGGAAACATCCATTTTACTCGCTCCAAAATAAATAATAAGTGCCAAACCCGTATAACTCAAAGCACGACCTAAGGTGTAAACCAAGCCCTTATAAAACACAGCTTTTCTATTTTCGATATCACGACTTATAAACCCAATAGCCGAAATATTTGTTGCTAATGGACACGGACTAATAGCTGTCATAAGCCCAAGAACAAAAGCGGTTACAAATGCGTATTGCGAATTTTCGAGAATGCTTTGAAGGACTTCCATGAATATGATTTGAAGATGTAGAAATTTTAAAAGGAGTTGATTTGAAAATTATTTCAATAAAGGGTCAATCGTCTTTTTCAATTCAGCTTTCAATTTATTTGGATTGCTTCGGGCATACATAAAACCCGTATCGGTTAAATCGATTCTCTTTTTATCACTAATTACCAAAAGGGCTTGTCCTTCTGCTTTGCATTTATCGGCCACAGCCTCAGATTTTTTATCATCCAGATTTACAGCAATAAACTTAACTTTCCCTTCTTTTATTTCTTTTGCATACAGCGTTGAAATAATTTTTTGCGATTCAGTTTCCACTGCCTGACAAGTTACGCAACGACGGGTATAATGAAAATAATACACTTCTACTTTTGAGGTTGAAGAAATTGTTGAATCTGATTTTTTTTCAGTTTTAATAGCACTTACTGTAAATAATGACACTATCAAAAGTAGCAACGCTGAAATTAAAATGAGCCTTTTCATATCCGATATATTTTTGTGGTTAATAATTCTTTTAGTTCGTTGTTCGAAGGAACTCTCCCCTTTACAACTACCTTACCATCAACGACCAATGCTGGTGTAGTCATGATGTTGAATTTCATAATTTCAACAATGTCTTCGACCTTAGTAATGCAGGCATCAATACCATTTTGTTCAACAACCTCACGTGTGACTTTTTCGAGTGATTTACACTTTGCACAGCCGGTGCCTAATACTTGAATGATCATATTATTTAATATTACCCCCAACCCATAAAGAGGAGATGAGGTTAGGTTAGTTTAGTCTTGTTAATTTATATTTTTTATCTAATTAAAATAATTGTAAGTAATATTTTCTTATTCCCCTTTACAGGCTAGGGGTCTTTTTTTTAGGGGTTAGGGTTGTACAACAGATTGTTTTTTCTGTATTGTCAGCAAAAAATATTTGAAAAAACTTCTGTGCTTTTTCCCAGTTCTCTCGATTTATGCAATATCTCACTTTGGGCGTTTCTATTTCTCCTTGAATAAGCCCTGCATCTTTTAATTCTTTCAAATGTTGTGATACAGTAGCTTTAGCTATTGGCAATTCATTGTGGATATCACCAAAATAACAACTATCCATCGATGCCAAGAAATGTAATATGGTGATGCGTGCCGGATGTCCCATGGCTTTTGCAAATCGGGCAAGTTCCTCGTTATCATTTGTATACTCTTTAATCTTCATATTTATTATAATCATTATTATTATTTCATTGTTCGTTGTTCGCAAATGTACGAACATTATTTTAAACAACAAATATAATTGACCAATTATTCTTATGAATTTTTTAATTGTAACAAAAAATGAACTTGAAAAAATAAAATATTCTGAAAATCAATTAATAATTTTTTATTGATTAAAAAAATCAGTATATTTGCTAAAATATTTTCAAACGTAAACCATTAAAACGAACGATATGAAATTCATTGTTTCAAGCACCGACTTATTAAGCCATTTACAAGCCATTAGTCGCGTAATAAACAGCAAAAATTCGCTACCGATTTTAGATAATTTTCTCTTGCATCTAGATGGTAAAACGTTAACAATGACTGCTTCAGACATTGAAACAACTTTGATAACTTCTATGGAAGTAGAAACAGCAGAAGGAAACGGGAAGGTGGCTGTTGCTTCTCGTTTGTTGCTTGATACCTTACGCGAGTTTTCAGAGCAACCGCTAACATTCAATATCAACGATTCAAATCTGGCAATGGTAATCACTTCTGCAAACGGCTCATACAATTTTATTGGTCAGAACGGTGATGAATATCCACGCATGCCGCAATTGCAAGAAGATGCACGTTCATTATCACTTCCAGTTGCAACTCTTTATTCTGGCATTTCTAAAACACTTTTCTGTACTGCCGACGATGAATTGCGTCCGGTTATGAATGGTGTATTTTTTGATATTGCCAATGAAAGTCTGACTATGGTGGCTACTGATGCACACAAATTAGTTCGTTACAAAACGACCTACACATCAGCATCTATTAATGATGAAGAATCGGTAAATTTTATTTTGCCAAAAAAACCGGCAAATATGCTAAAAAATATTCTGCCAAAAGAAAGTGGTGAAGTTGAAATTAGATTCGATTCAAAAAACGCTCATTTCAAACTAGCAAACTACACCATGATTTGTCGTCAAGTGGAAGGTCGTTTCCCAAATTATAACGGCGTTATCCCTAAAACAAATCCATATAAAATTATCATTGATCGCGCTACTTTGCTAAATGCGTTAAAACGTGTTTCTGTATTTGCAAATCAAGCCAGCAATCTGGTGAAATTAGCATTTAACGGAACTCAAATTCATATTTCTGCCCAGGATATTGACTTTTCAATTTCAGCAGAAGAAACAATAAGCTGCCAGTTTGAAGGAGATCCGATAAAAATTGGCTTCAAATCTTCTTTCCTGATTGAAATACTTGGCAATATTAATGCTTCAGATATTGTAATGGAACTTTCGGATGCTTCTCGTGCCGGATTGATTCTTCCATTCGAAAATGATGCGAATGAAGAAATTCTTATGTTACTGATGCCAATGTTGCTGAACGATTAATAGACAAAAGAACCAAGAGCCAAGATTAAAGACTGGGTTCACAAACAAATTAAAAGGTCTAAGGTCGTAAGTCTTTAGACCTTAATTTTTAAAAACTAGAAATTAAATATTAAAATTATTTTGAATTACTAAAACGAATAAAGACTAAGTCTTGACTCTTGACTCTTGGTTCTTAGCTCTTGACTCTAACATCTTATAAATGAAACTCCAACTAAAAAATCCTATTGTATTTTTTGATCTCGAAACAACCGGAACAAATATTGTTTCCGATAGAATTGTAGAGATTTCTTATCATAAAGTTTCACCTAATGGAAGGGAAGAAACAAAAACATTGCGTATTAATCCGGAAATGCCTATTCCCAAAGGTTCTTCTGATATTCATGGAATATATGATGCTGATGTTGTCGATTGCCCTACATTTAAAGTTGTTGCCAAAGAAATTGCACGGGATATTGAAGGCTGTGATTTGGCTGGATATAATTCAAATCGCTTTGATATTCCTTTATTGGCGGAGGAATTGCTGCGAGCAGATGTGGATATTGATTTAATGAAGCGCAAATTTGTGGATGTTCAGGTGGTTTTTCATAAAATGGAACAACGGACACTTGGTGCTGCATATAAGTTTTATTGTGACAAAGATTTAGTGGGTGCACATGGTGCTGAAGCCGACACACTTGCCACTTACGAAGTGTTGATGGCACAGTTGGATCGTTATCCAGAACTGCAAAATGATATTGAATACTTATCGAAATTTACCACACAGAATAACAATGTGGATTTTGCAGGAAGAATGATTTACAACGACAAAGGAGAAGAAATAATTAATTTTGGAAAATACAAAGGACAAAAAGTAACCGATGTTTTAAAAAATGACATGGGATATTACGGTTGGATGATGAATAGTGATTTTGCACTTCATACCAAGAAAGTATTAACCAATATTAAATTGAGAAATTTCAACAAATAATCAAGTAGTATAAGACGCATCTAAATCATTAAAAAGTAGTTTCTTTCTGTAGACACTTCAATAATGAAACTTTCCATTTATTCTTTTGGCATAATCATTGTTATAATATAAGTTGCTTAAAATGATAGTTTGCAATCTTATGAAAACGTTTAGATATATATTTTTACTACTTTTGAATTTAAATTTAGTTATGCCCTTTTACGGTCAGGACAATACTATAATTCTTCAAAGAACTCCAGATCAAGAGGCTACCAAACAAACGGACAAATTGCAACAAGAATTAAATTTAAATCCTGAACAAACGAAACAAGTATACGAAATTAATTTAAAGTATGCCCGTGAACGTCAGGTTTCAAACACGAGAAGTGAAGCAATGGAACGAATGAAAAATAAAAATGCTGCCATTGAAAGCGTTCTTAATAATGATCAAAATAACCGTTTGCAAACCAAGCGCTACGAACGGTCTACAATTGAATCTCAAATAGGTAACAGAAGTATACCTGGGAATTCATCCAGTTATCGTTCATCACCAGATTTTCGTTCTAATTCTTCTGTAACAACAACAAGAGATAATAACATGCAGAACACTTATCGTTCTTCATCCCCTCAAGTACGCACAACAACAGAACAAAATCCAACATTAAGACGAAATACAACTACACCTTCATATACCCCAGAAGTTCTGAGAAATCAACAAACTACACGACTTCCTAGCTCTACTTATTCATCACCTAAACAAAGTGTAACATCTTCGTCGCCAAGAGAAAGCACATCATCCCGTTCACAAAGTACGCCGTCGAGCACTCCCAAAAAATCAGAAACTACTACGGGTTCAAGAAGATGAAAAGTAATTGAAAATAATTATTGATATGTTATTTCAAAATAACTTTCAGTGCCGATACCAATCGGTATAGCCTTGTAACATGTAACTAAATTCTTGTAACTACTTCTATGCCAAATCCCTATTTCAGTTTTAAACAGTTCACTGTTTTCCATGACAAATGTGCTATGAAAGTGGGGATTGACGGAGTATTATTAGGCGCATGGGTAAATGTGGACCATTCAACATCAATTCTCGATATTGGAACAGGAACAGGTCTGATTGCGCTTATGCTTGCACAACGTAGCAATGCACAGATTAGAGCCATTGAGATAGATCAGAACGCAGTTTTACAAGCTAAAGAAAATGTCAAAAACTCTCCTTGGCTAGATAGAATTTACATTCAGGAAATATCTTTGCAACAATTTACAATAAATAATTCTGAAAAGTACGATTTGATTGTTTCCAATCCTCCATATTTTGTAAATTCCACAAAAACACCGGTGGAAAATCGAACTACCGCCCGTCATACAGATTCACTTTCACACGAAGAATTAATTCTAAATGCCAAATTGCTTCTTAGATCAACGGGCAGAATATGTCTAATTCTTCCTATTGTTGAAGGATTTCAGATTGTTGAACTGGCTATAAAAATGGGGTTATTTTGCAGTAAACAAATCACTGTTTACCCTAAACAAAATGCAGTTGCAAAGCGGTTTTTACTTGAGTTTTGTCTTACTCCAACACCAAGAACTGTTTCAGATTTGATTATTGAAGAATCACGACATCAATATACTACTGCTTTTTCTGCTTTGGTAAAGGATTATTATTTAAAATTATAGCGGCAAAATAAGATTTCACAAACTCAATTAAAAATAAAGCGCAAATCATCAGCAAATAATATTCAATTCAAGATTAAAAAAAACCGGATAACTTTTTAAAGCATCCGGTTTTTTTAGGGTTATAATTTGATTAAGTACTATTCTTCAGTTTCTCGTTCTTCCATATCCAAAACATTTTTACGTGCATCTACCTTTTTGTCATACTCATCACGTGAGTAAACTACAATCTTATCGAAATCACGTTGACCTGTTCCTGCTGGAATTAAGTGTCCACAAATAACATTTTCTTTCAATCCTTCCAATTTATCAACTTTACCGTTGATAGCTGCATCGTTAAGTACTTTGGTAGTTTCCTGGAACGAAGCTGCAGAAAAGAAACTGTTCGTTTGCAATGCCGCACGAGTAATACCTTGTAAAATCTGATTTGAAGTTGCTGCAATTGCATCGCGAGTTTCAACAATTTTCATATCACGACGTTTCAACATACTATTTTCGTCACGTAATTTACGAGGTGTTATTATCTGACCAGGTTTCACTGTTGTAGAATCACCGGCGTCCAAAATCACTTTTTTACCCCAGATACGGTCATTTTCCTCCATGAATTCGTGTTTATCGACGATTTGTTTTTCAAGAAAACGAGTATCACCTTGTTCAAGAATTTCAACTTTACGCATCATCTGGCGTACAATAACTTCAAAGTGTTTATCATTTATTTTCACACCTTGTAAGCGATATACATCCTGAACTTCATTTACAATGTAATCCTGAACCGCAGTTGGTCCTTTGATTAACAAAATATCTGAAGGTGTAGTGGCTCCATCAGAAAGTGGAGTTCCTGCACGTACAAAGTCATTTTCTTGCACCAGAATTTGTTTAGACAAAGGAATCATGTATTTTTTAATTTCACCAGTTTTAGAAGTGACGGTCAATTCGCGATTACCACGTTTGATTTTCCCGAAGGTAACTTCTCCGTCAATTTCGGCGACTACAGCCGGATTCGATGGGTTACGAGCTTCGAATAATTCTGTTACACGTGGAAGACCACCGGTAATATCACCAGCTTTACCCACCGCACGTGGAATTTTCACCAACATTTGACCGGTTTTAATTTTATCGCCATTATCCAACACCAAGTGGGCACCCACCGGTAAGTTGTATGTACGTAAAATAGAACCATCTTTTGATACAATGTGTGCACTTGGAACTTTATTACGGTCTTTGGACTCAATAATAATTTTTTCGCGCAAACCAGTTGCTTCATCAGTTTCTGTTTTGAAAGTTTGATTTTCAACAACATCTTCAAATTCAATCTTACCTTCAGTTTCCGAAATAATTACAGCATTAAATGGATCCCATTCGCAGACCATTTGGCCTTTTTTCCCTGATTCACCATCTTTTACATATAATTTAGAACCGTAAGGAATATTTTGTGTAGTTAGTGCAATACCAGTAGTTGAATCAATCACACGCATTTCGGCCAAACGGCTTACTACAACCTGGTGAGTTGTTTTATCTGCATCAACAGCATCTACTGTACGAAGTTCGTCAAATTCAAGACGACCATCGTAACGCAATACGATTTTCGATTCTGCTGCAATGTTCGAAGCAATACCCCCAACGTGGAACGTACGAAGCGTCAACTGTGTACCTGGCTCTCCAATTGATTGAGCAGCAATAACACCAACAGCTTCTCCCATGTGAACCATTTTACCGGTTGCAAGGTTACGTCCATAACATTTTGCACAAACACCTTTTTTAGATTCACAAGTCAGAACCGAACGTATTTCAACACGCTCAATTGGTGATTCTTGAATTTTTTTAGCAAGTGTTTCTGTAATTTGAGCTCCTGAAGACACAATTAATTCACCGGTAAGCGGCTGATAGATATCGTGTACTGAAACACGACCCAAAATACGCTCAAAAAGTGAAGAAATTACTTCTTCATTATTTTTCATTTCACTTGCAATCAAACCACGTAAAGTGCCGCAGTCATCTTCGTTAATAATCACATCTTGTGAAACATCAACCAAACGACGTGTTAAATAACCTGCATCGGCTGTTTTCAAAGCCGTATCAGCCAAACCTTTACGAGCACCGTGAGTTGAAATAAAGTATTCCAATACAGAAAGTCCTTCTTTAAAGTTCGATAGAATAGGGTTTTCAATAATCTGACCACCTTCTGCACCTGATTTTTGAGGCTTTGCCATCAAACCACGCATACCGGACAACTGGCGAATTTGTTCCTTCGAACCACGCGCACCTGAATCCAACATCATATAAACTGAGTTAAATCCTTGATTATCTGTAGAAAGTTGTTTCATCAAAATATTCGACAACTTTGAGTTGATATGTGTCCAAGTATCAATAATCTGATTGTAACGTTCGTTGAAAGTTATGAATCCCATATTATAGTTATTCAGAATCTCTTCTACTTCAGCATTACCTTCTTTTACCAATGTTTCTTTTTCTGGTGGGATAATAACATCATTCAAATTGAACGAAAGACCGCCCTTGAATGCCATATAATATCCTAAATCTTTAATATCATCAAGGAAAGCAGCTGTACGAGCTACTCCACAAGCTTCAATTACGTTACCGATAATATCTCGTAATGATTTTTTAGATAGTAATTCGTTGATATAACCCACTTCAGCAGGAACACATTTATTGAATAAAATACGTCCAACAGTTGTTTCGATAATCATATCAACCAATTCGCCTTCTGCATTCAAATCTTTGGTTTTCACTTTAATCCATGAGTGCAAAGCTACTTTCCGTTCATTATAAGCAATTTCTGCTTCTTCTGGAGAATAGAATATTAATCCTTCACCCAATGCACCCGTACGTGGTTTTGTAATATAATACAAACCAAGAACCATGTCCTGCGAAGGAACAGTAATAGGCGCACCATTTGCAGGATTTAAAATATTATGTGAGGCTAACATCAACATTTGAGCTTCCAAAATAGCTTCATTACCCAAAGGTAAGTGAACAGCCATCTGGTCACCGTCGAAATCGGCATTAAATGCAGTACAAGAAAGTGGGTGAAGTTGAATTGCTTTCCCTTCAATCATTTTGGGTTGGAAAGCCTGAATACCAAGACGGTGAAGTGTTGGAGCACGGTTTAGTAAAACCGGATGACCTTTCATCACATATTCTAAAATATCCCAGATAACAGGGTCTTTGCGATCCACAATTTTCTTTGCAGATTTCACTGTTTTCACAATTCCGCGCTCTATCAATTTACGGATAACAAACGGTTTGTATAATTCAGCTGCCATATCTTTTGGGATACCGCATTCGTGCATTTTTAATTCAGGTCCAACAACAATTACCGAACGAGCTGAATAATCTACACGCTTACCTAATAAGTTTTGACGGAAACGTCCTTGTTTCCCTTTCAACGAATCGGAAAGTGATTTCAACGGGCGATTAGCGTCAGTCTTAACAGCACTGGATTTACGTGAATTGTCGAACAATGAATCAACCGATTCCTGAAGCATACGTTTTTCATTACGTAGAATTACTTCCGGGGCTTTGATCTCGATCAACCGTTTCAAACGGTTGTTACGTATGATCACACGACGATATAAGTCATTCAAGTCGGAAGTAGCAAAACGGCCACCATCTAACGGCACTAACGGACGTAATTCCGGTGGAATAACAGGCACGATCTTGATAATCATCCATTCCGGCTTATTCCGCAATTTTGAAGCACGGAACGATTCTACAATTTGTAGACGTTTTAATGCCTCATTTTTACGTTGCTGCGATGTATCATTGTTAGCTTTGTGACGTAAATCATACGACAAAACATCCAAATTCAGACGACTCAACAAATCATGAATTGCATCGGCTCCCATTTTTGCAATAAATTTTTCGGGATCGGAGTCATCAAGCAGTTGATTTTCGCGTGGAAGTGCTTCTAAAATATCCAGGTATTCATCTTCGGAAAGTAATTCACCTAAAGCGATGTTTTCTCCGTTTTCAAGAATTCCACCCTGAATAATCACATATTTTTCGTAATAAATAATTGAATCAAGTTTTTTTGTCGGCATACCTAGTAAGTAACCAATTTTATTTGGTAACGAACGGAAATACCAAATGTGAGCAACAGGAACCACTAACTGAATGTGTCCCATACGTTCACGACGCACTTTTTTCTCGGTCACTTCTACCCCACAACGGTCGCAGACAATGCCTTTGTAACGGATGCGTTTGTATTTTCCACAATGACATTCAAAATCCTTAGTAGGACCAAAAATGCGTTCGCAGAACAGACCATCGCGTTCGGGTTTGTATGTACGATAATTAATGGTTTCTGGTTTGAGAACCTCACCACTTGATAATTTTAATATTTCTTCGGGAGATGCAAGACCGATCGATATTTTATTAAAACTACTCTTTACCTTATTATCATTTTTAAAAGCCATAACTTTTATTTAATTAACAATTAATAATTCATAATTCATAATTTAGAATTATGTATTGAGAAATTTGTGACTTATTCAAAAATTCAGAGTAAAAGTTCCAAAGTCCCCATCTTCCGCCCTCTCCTCAAGGAGAGGGTTGGGGTGAGGTGGGGATTTAGAAGGCTTTTTAATCTAAACTAATGCTCAGACCTAATCCTCGAAGTTCATGTAACAATACATTAAGAGACTCCGGAATTCCTGGTGCTGGCATTGGATCACCTTTTACAATTGCCTCGTAAGTGCGAGCACGACCCATAACATCATCTGATTTAACCGTCAGGATTTCTTGTAAAATATGAGCTGCACCAAATGCTTCGAGTGCCCAAACTTCCATTTCTCCAAAACGTTGACCACCAAATTGCGCTTTACCACCAAGTGGCTGTTGAGTAATAAGTGAGTATGGTCCGATTGAACGCGCATGCATTTTATCTTCAACCATGTGTCCTAATTTCAACATATAAATCACACCTACAGTTGCAGTTTGGTCAAAACGCTCACCTGTTCCACCATCGTACAAATATGTTTTACCATAAGCAGGTACACCAGCCTTGTCTGTCCATACATTTAAATCTTCCATCGATGCACCATCAAAAATAGGTGTTGCAAAGCTAACGCCCAATTCTTTTCCAGCCCAACCAAGTACAGTTTCAAAAATTTGTCCAAGGTTCATACGCGAAGGCACACCAAGTGGATTCAAAACTATATCTACAGGTGTTCCATCTTCAAGGAATGGCATATCTTCTTGACGAACAATACGAGAAACAATACCTTTGTTACCGTGACGACCCGCCATTTTATCACCAACACGAATTTTACGTTTTTTAGCAATATACACTTTGGCAATTTGAACAATTCCATTTGGAAGTTCATCTCCAATAGTGATATTGAATTTTTGACGTTTAATCTGAGCATCCAATTCCTTGTGTTTTCTCAGATAATTCATTATTAGCCTCTTAACTAATTCATTTTTATGTGAATCTGTTGTCCATTTGCTCAATTGAATAGCCGAATAATCAATTTCACGTAAACGTTCAGCTGTAAATTTGCTGTTACGCGAAATAATATCCGTACCTAAGAAATCTTTTACGCCCGCTGATGTTTTTTCACCTATCATTGCCATTAGTTTATCAACCAATGTATTACGTAAAATAGCTGCCTGATTTTCAAATTCTTCGTCTAATTTTGGAAGAACTGCTTTATCAGCCAATTTTGATTTCCTGTTCTTTTGTGCTTTAGAAAACAAACGTTTACCAATAACCACACCTGATAAAGATGGAGTAGCTTTCAACGAAGCATCTTTTACATCACCAGCTTTGTCACCAAAGATAGCACGTAATAGTTTTTCTTCTGGTGAAGGATCAGATTCTCCTTTAGGCGTAATTTTACCGATAATAATATCACCCGGTTCGATGCGTGCACCAATGCGGATAATACCGTTTTCGTCCAAATCTTTTGTTGCTTCTTCACTAACATTAGGAATATCCGAAGTAAATTCTTCGATACCACGTTTTGTTTCGCGAACATCCAACAATTGTTCAACCACGTGTATAGAAGTGAAGACATCTTCACGAACTACACGCTCGTTTATTACAATTGCATCTTCAAAATTATACCCTTTCCAAGGCATGAATGCAACTTTCAGATTTTTCCCAATTGCTAATTCACCATTTTGAGTGGCATAACCTTCGGTTAAAATTTGACCAGCATGTACTTTATCACCTCTGCTAACGATAGGACGTAAGTCAATTGTAGTATTTTGGTTCGTTTTCTGGAACTTAGGTAATTTATATTCTTTTACTGCAGTATCAAAGCTAACAAATTCTTCCTCTTCGGTACGTTCGTAAAGTATTTTAATACAAGTGGCATCAACAAATTCTACAATTCCTTCACCTTCAGCAGTAACCTGCGTACGTGAATCCTGAATCAATTGAGCTTCAATTCCCGTTCCTACAATAGGAGCTTCGCAACGCAACAAAGGCACAGCCTGGCGCATCATGTTAGAACCCATCAAAGCACGGTTAGCATCATCATGTTCCAAGAAAGGAATTAACGCTGCCGCAATAGAAGCAATTTGTGATGGAGAAACATCCATTAAATTCACTTCCGAAGGAGCTATTACTGGAAAATCTGCACCTTTACGTGATTTTACTTTCGCACGAATAAATTCGCCTTTATCATTTAGTGGTGCATTTCCTTGAGCAATAATTAAATCTTCTTCTTCCTCAGCTGTAAAATATTCAATTCCGCTTTCAGTTGTATCAACTACAGAATCAGTAACTCTACGATAAGGAGTTTCGATAAAACCGAGTTCATTAATCTTTGCATAAATACACAAAGAAGAAATCAAACCGATATTCGGACCTTCCGGAGTTTCAATTGGACATAAACGTCCGTAGTGAGTATAGTGAACGTCACGAACCTCAAAACCAGCACGTTCTCGCGAAAGACCTCCTGGCCCTAGCGCAGACATACGTCGTTTGTGTGTAATCTCTGCCAATGGATTTTGTTGATCCATAAACTGAGATAACGCATTCGTTCCGAAAAACGAATTGATTACAGACGAAATACTTTTTGCATTAATCAGGTCAATTGGTGTAAACACCTCGTTATCACGCACATTCATACGTTCACGAATAGTACGAGCCATACGAGACAACCCAACACCGAATTGATTATATAGTTGTTCTCCTACAGTACGAACACGACGGTTACTAAGGTGGTCAATATCATCAACATCGGCTTTAGAGTTTATCAACTCAATCAGATATTTGATGATTTCAATAATATCTTCTTTTGTTAATACTTTTATATCCGGATTGATGGATAAGTTCAATTTCCGATTAATACGGAAACGCCCTACATCACCTAAATCGTAACGTTTTTCAGAGAAAAATAAGTTATTGATAACTTCACGAGCAGTTGAATCATCTGCAGGAACTGCATTACGCAATTGACGATAGATGTACAATACAGCTTCTTTTTCCGAGTTACTCGGATCTTTTTGAAGTGTGTTGTAAATAATAGCATAATCGCTTTGATTAGCATCAGCTTTGTGAAGTAAAATTGTTGGAGTTCCTGCTTCAAGAATTTCATCAATATGACTACTTTCAAGAATTGTTTCACGATCAATAATAACTTCATTTCGTTCGATCGTTACTACCTCGCCGGTATCTTCATCTACAAAGTCTTCCACCCAGGTTTTCAAAACACGGGCTGCCAATTTTTGACCAATGGCTTTCTTCAAACTTGTTTTACTTACTTTAATTTCTTCAGCAAGATTGAAAATTTCCAAAATATCTTTATCGCTTTCGAATCCAATGGCGCGAAGCAATGTAGTTACAGGAAGTTTTTTCTTACGGTCGATATATGCATACATCACGTTGTTGATGTCGGTAGCAAATTCAATCCACGAGCCCCTGAATGGGATAATTCTAGCAGAATAAAGTTTAGTACCATTAGCATGAGTGCTTTGTCCAAAGAACACACCGGGCGAACGGTGAAGTTGAGATACAATTACACGTTCCGCACCATTAATCACAAAAGTGCCTTTAGCTGTCATATAAGGGATAGGTCCCAAATAAACATCTTGAATAACCGTATCAAAATCTTCATGATCTGGATCGGTGCAATACAGTTTTAATTTAGCTTTTAATGGAACGCTGTAAGTTAAACCGCGTTCTACACACTCATCAATCGAATAACGTGGAGGATCAACGTAATAATCAAGAAATTCGAGGATGAAATTATTTCGGGTATCAGCAATTGGAAAGTTTTCGGAAAATACCTTATACAATCCTTCTGATTTTCTTTTTTCTGGAGCAGTGTCCATTTGAAAAAAGTCATGGAAAGATTTTAATTGTACTTCTAAGAAATCAGGATATTCTAACTGATTCTTAATAGAAGCAAAATTTATTCTTTGAGCTTTTGTTAATGACGACATTTTCAAAGAGGTTATTTGGGTGCGATGAACTCAATTATTTATAAGACAGAAAAAGGTTTAGAATCCCTCACCAAGAGGGGCTCTAAACCAAAAGCCTGATAATCAGGATTTATTATTTAAGTTCAACTTCAGCGCCGCCTTCAGTAAGTGCTTTGTTTAAGGCTTCTGCTTCGTCTTTTGTTACAGCTTCTTTAATTACAGAAGGAGCTGCATCTACTAAATCTTTAGCTTCTTTTAAGCCAAGACCTGTCAATTCTTTTACTAATTTAACGACTGCCAATTTATTAGGACCGGCTGCTTTCAATACTACATCAAAAGATGTTTTTTCTTCTACTACATCAGCAGCAGCTGCAGGACCTGCAGCAACAGCAACAGCTGCAGCAGCTGGTTCGATACCATATTCATCTTTCAAAATTTGAGCTAACTCATTTACTTCTTTAACTGTTAAGTTAACCAATTGTTCTGCAAAAGCTTTCAAATCTGCCATTTTACTTATTTTTTATGTATTTGTTTTTTATTATTTTACGATAAATTATCTTTCCGACAATGTTTTCAACACGCCGTGAATAGTATTTCCTCCTGATTGGAGTGCGGATATAACGTTTTTAGCAGGTGATTGCAATAAGCCAATAATTTCACCGATAAGTTCGTTTTTGCTCTTAACATGAATAAGTGCCTCTAAGTAGTTTTCTCCTATGTAAAAACTTTCTTCAACATAAGCAGCTTTCAAAATTGGTTTTTTGAGTTTGTTGCTTTTTTGTTTGCTGAAGTCGCTAATTACTTTCGCTGGTAAATTAGCCGTATTCGAAAGCATTAATGAACTTTCACCTTTGAGAGAACCATAAAGTTCACTAAAATCAACCGCAGAGCTTTCAAGTGCCTTTTGGAGCAATGTATTTTTTACAACTAAAAGTTTAATATCTTCTTTGTAGCAAATTCTTCTTAAGACTGTTGTTTGAGCAGCATTTAAACCGCCAATGTCAGTTAAGTAGAAGTGAGCATACTCGTTTAGAGTTGACTCAAGTTGTTTTATAATAGCGCTTTTATCTTCCTTTTTCATAAACTTTTAATTTTATTCTTCAATTGATTTGGGTTCAATCTTAATACCCATACTCATTGTGCTTGAAAGATAAATGCTCTTTACATAAGTACCTTTAGAGGCAGTAGGTTTTAGTTTCATCAAAGTAGTAACAAATTCTTTGGCATTTTGAATCAACATTTCAGGAGTAAAAGAAACTTTTCCTACCGAAGTGTGAACAATACCATATTTATCAACTTTAAAGTCGATTTTACCTTGTTTTACTTCTTTTACAGCTTTACCAACTTCATTGGTAACCGTACCACTTTTAGGATTTGGCATTAAACCACGTGGGCCTAATATACGTCCTAAAGCACCTAATTTACCCATAATTGCAGGCATAGTGATGATAACATCCACATCTGTCCAGCCACCTTTTATTTTTTCGATATATTCATCGAGTCCTACAAAGTCAGCTCCGGCTTCTAACGCCGCTGCTTCCTGATCTGGAGTACATAATGCAAGAACCTTTACTTGTTTTCCGGTTCCGTTTGGTAACGACACAACGCCGCGTACCATTTGGTTTGCTTTACGTGGATCAACACCTAAGCGTACATCTATATCAACAGAAGCATCAAACTTCGAATTGGTAATTTCCTTTACCAACGAAGCGGCTTCTTTTAGAGAATAGGTTTTTCCTGCTTCAATTTTTTCTAAAGCTAACCTTTGATTTTTTGTCAGTTTACTCATTTTAATTGAAGTTTAATTTATTTTATTTGGAAAAGTACCTTTTACGGTAATACCCATACTTCTAGCTGTACCGGCTACCATTTTCATGGCTGCCTCTATTTCAAAACAATTCAAATCAACCATTTTGTCCGTTGCAATAGCTTGCACTTGTTCCCAGGTAATTTCGGCTACTTTTTTACGGTTTGGCTCTGCCGATCCGCTTTTCAGCTTTGCAATTTCCATTAATTGGATTGCTACCGGAGGAGTTTTAACGACGAATTCGAATGATTTATCAGTATAATAGGTGATGACTGCCGGTAAAATTTTTCCCGGTTTGTCTTGGGTTCTGGCATTAAATTGTTTGCAAAACTCCATAATATTGATCCCTTTAGAACCCAATGCAGGTCCTACCGGGGGAGATGGGTTTGCAGCCCCTCCTTTAATCTGTAATTTAATAAGTCCAGCAATCTCTTTAGCCATAATAATTTTAATTTTTGATGTTAAAAAGTGGAACTATTGATTTGTAACAAAAATCAACTATTCCTTTTCTACTTGTGTAAATGCAAGTTCGAGCGGAGTTTTCCGTCCGAAAATCATAACCATAACTTTGAGTTTTTTCTTTTCGGTATTTATTTCCTCAATTAGTCCGCTAAATCCGGTGAAAGGACCAAAAATCACTTTCACGTTTTCACCAACATAGAAAGGCGTGAGCATTTCTTCGGCAGTTTCCTGCAGTTCATCGACTTTTCCCAAAATCCTATTCACTTCCGAAGGACGAATTGGAGTTGGTTCATGGTTTTTTTCACCCAAAAATCCGATAACATTTGGTGTATTACGCAGACGGTGAGAAATTTCACCGACAAGATAGGCTTCAATCAAAACATAACCCGGCATACAACTACGTTCTTTTGTAATTTTTTTGCCGTTACGAATTTGGTATACTTTCTCAGTGGGGATTAATACTTGAGCAACATACTGACCAAGATCCGAATTTTTGATTTCTGCATCAATGTACTCTTTTACCTTGTTCTCTTTTCCGCTAATAGCACGCATTACGTACCATTTAAAATTTGTTGACTCAGACACTTTGTTGACCTCCATTGATTAATTTTATAACAACTTTCCGTAAATAAATGTCATGATAGCTTCAAAACTTACATCCATAAGCCAAACTATCAACGCAATAATGATGGAAGCGATCAATACCACTATTGCACTGTTAGTGAGTTCCGCGCGCGATGGCCAGGATACTTTCTGAACTAGTTCTGTATACGACTCTTTGATATAGTTAATTATCTTCATATATAAATAGAATTTGCACGGGCAGAGAGACTCGAACTCCCGACACCTGGTTTTGGAGACCAGTGCTCTACCAACTGAGCTACGCCCGTATAAAAAAAGTTAAAAGTTACAAGTTACAAGTTACAAGATTTTACTCGTAACTCGTAACTCGTAACTGAATTTTTAGTCTAACAATTCAGTAATTTGACCAGAACCTACTGTACGTCCGCCTTCACGAACTGCAAAACGTAAACCTACGTTACATGCTACAGGATAGATTAAAGTTACTGTCAATTCTAAGTTATCACCTGGCATTACCATCTCAGTTCCTTCCGGAAGAGTGATTTCACCTGTAACGTCCAATGTACGGATATAAAATTGTGGACGGTAACGGTTGTGGAATGGAGTATGACGACCACCTTCTTCTTTTTTCAAGATATAAGCAGCAGCTTTAAAAGTAGTATGAGGAGTTACTTTCCCAGGGTGGGTAATAACCATACCACGTTTAATTTCTTCTTTATCGATACCACGAAGCAACAAACCTACGTTGTCACCAGCTTGACCATCATCCAAAATCTTACGGAACATTTCAACACCTGTAACAACTGATTTTTTTGATCCCTGACCTAAACCAATGATTTGAACTTCTTCACCAGTTTTGATTTTTCCTGTTTCGATACGACCTGTAGCAACTGTTCCACGACCTGTGATCGAGAAAACATCTTCAACCGGCATCAAGAAAGGTTTGTCAACTGCACGTTCTGGCAATAAAATCCAGGTATCTACAGCATCCATCAATTCCATGATTTTATCTTCCCATTCTGGAACGCCATTCAAGCCTCCAAGAGCTGAACCACGGATAATTGGTGTATTGTCGCCATCGAAATCATAGAAAGAAAGCAATTCGCGCATTTCCATTTCTACTAATTCCAACATTTCTTCGTCATCAACCATATCGCATTTGTTCATAAAAACAACGATACGAGGTACGTTTACCTGACGAGCCAAAAGAATGTGCTCGCGGGTTTGTGGCATTGGACCATCAGTTGCAGCAACTACAATGATAGCACCGTCCATTTGAGCAGCACCAGTTACCATGTTCTTAACGTAGTCGGCGTGACCCGGACAGTCAACGTGCGCATAGTGACGTAAAGCTGTTTGATATTCTACGTGAGCAGTGTTAATTGTAATACCACGTTCTTTTTCTTCAGGAGCATTATCGATAGAATCGAACGAACGCATTTCAGAAAGTCCTTTTTTTGCAAGTACAGTTGTAATTGCAGCGGTCAAGGTAGTTTTACCGTGGTCAACGTGACCAATGGTACCTACGTTTACGTGAGGTTTTGACCTGTCAAATTTTTCTTTTGCCATAACTCAAAGATTATTTAATAATTAATTTATATGTTTTATAAAAGCTTACAAAGTTGAGCTGTTGATGAGAATTGAACTCGCGACCTCTTCCTTACCAAGGAAGTGCTCTACCACTGAGCTACAACAGCAAAAATGGTTTACAAATCCTTTCGGATTACTTTTCCATTTTGGAGCGAAAGACGGGACTTCCCGACTTCGTCGGGATAAACTTTTCGTCCCGGCTGACTTGCGCCTCGCATTATGAGCGAAAGACGGGACTCAAACCCGCGACCCTCAGCTTGGAAGGCTAATGCTCTATCAACTGAGCTACTTTCGCAAAATTCATTTACTATTTTTTCATTTACTATTTACTATTTAAAAAATGGTAAATGGTAGATTGTGAAATGGTAAATGTTGTGGGCAGTGAAGGATTCGAACCTCCGAAGTCGAAAGACAGCTGAGTTACAGTCAGCCCCAGTTGGCCACTTTGGTAACTACCCATTTTTTTAATTTAAAATTCATAATTTATAATGCATAATGACTCCACTTTTGGATATTATGCATTATGAATTTTGCATTATGAATTGTTTTTGAGCCTCTTGTCGGATTCGAACCAACGACCCCGAGATTACAAATCACGTGCTCTGGCCAACTGAGCTAAAGAGGCAATGTGCTATTTTATAAGGCTTTTACCGTTGAAAAAGCCGTTTAAATACTGCTATTCAAACGGCTTGCAAATGTACGAATATATTTTGGACTACAAAACATTTCTCGTAATATTTTATTTTTTAGATGCTTTTTCTTTGTATTTCTTTATTTGCTTGTCTAACGCTTCGAGAGTTAGGTCTACAGCCTCTTCGAAAGAGTCACATGTTTTTGAAGCAAAAAAATCTACATTTGGTATTGATACTTTAATTTCAGCTTCCTTATTGGTGGCCGATTCGGGTTTTACTACCTTTAAATACACTTCTACGTTTAATATTTCATCAAAAATTTTTTCTAACTTCAACATTTTTTTGTTGATGTAAGATTCCAACGCCGTAGTTGCATCAAAGTTGATGGATTGAATCCTTAGTTTCATAATTGCCTCCTTTTTTATTTTGCTCGTGGATGAGCTTGTTTATATATATTGTATAATTCTTCAAAACTCGTGTGCGTATACACCTGAGTTGATGCCAGACTACTATGTCCGAGCAAATCTTTTACTGCATTAATTTCAGCCCCGCCGTTAAGCATTCCGGTTGCAAAGGTATGTCGAAGCACATGTGGGCTTCGTTTGTGCAAACTGCTTACTTCAGTCATATTGTTGTGCACAATATCGTATATCATCTTAGGATACATTTTTTTACCATTTTTCCTCAAAAAAAGAAAATCTTCAAGCATTTCCACTTCCTGGTTTCTAATAAAAACATAGCGCTCTATATTTTTGCATAAATCATCACCAATTGGTATCATCCTCTGTTTGTTTCGCTTACCTATCACCTTCAAATTCCCTTCAACTAAATCAATATCAGTTTCTTTAATATTAATTAATTCTGAAAGTCGAATACCTGTCAAATAAAAAACTGTAAGTATCAGGTGGTTGCGAACCGGTTCGAAATTCTCAGGTATAAAAGGTTGAGACAAAACATTGATCATCTCAATTTCCTTAAAAAACGCAGGAATAGGTTTCTTTGTTTTAGGTAAAATAATTTTTAACGTAGGATTCTTTGAAACATAACCTCGAATCAATAAAAAACGCCAAAAAGATTTAAGTGTAGAAATTTTCCTCGATAAAGTTCTTGCCGAAATTTGGGCAGACATCAGAGATAATACCCATTGCTGAATTTGCGAAGAAGAAATTCGCCGGGGATCAAACTGTTCTGGTGCATACTCAAGAAATTGAGCAAATTGAAACAGATCGGTTTGATATGACAAAACAGTATGAGAAGAGTAATTCTTCTCATACTGTAAATATTGCAGAAATTCGTTCATCATAACCGTACGCTCAAATCTGCAACGAAAATAGAGTAAATTTATCGGAGATGCAAGTGTTTTTTGATATTTTTAAGAAAAAATGTTGGATTGAAATGTGAATTGAATAGAATGCTTGATAATCTTATGTTTATTTGGGTGTATTTTTTGAAAATAAAAATCTGAAGATGTGCTATTTGCTATAGTTTGTACAAAAAAAATATAAATCAACAAAGGATCCCATATAACCAAAGCGGAATGTTATTACCATACAGTACTTCATCGAAAAAAAATATGGGTATCGCCAAAAGTAAATAAATTGTACCATAGACTAAACACTTATTCGGAAAACTACCCATGATTATCGACTTTATACTCGATGAATTTATGGATGGATTTGATATTTTTGAATGATTGAAAACCATATTACGGGTCTCCGACCCTATAAAACATCTCGATATTATACATCTACAAATATCTCGGGTTTCCAACCCTAAATACACCATGCGGTAATGCGTATTCAAATTTCTGGTAGAGATTCCACATTTGAGGGTCGGCGACTCGTTAACATCTGTAGAAACATCAACCCACAATGCTCCCACCCGAGGGTCGGCGACCTGTAACATTTGGAACAACCTCGACAACCACGATCCCAGCGGAGGGTCGGAAACCCGAAACATTTGTAAGGCCAGCGAACCGTTAATATCTGTAGAATTCGTAAATAAGCATTTTCCAACTACATCCTGACAAAATCAGATTCATTACTATCAATTAAATGTTGGTCGATAATTAATTCCTTCGCATATTCTTTAAATTTAGCAATAGCAGTACTAACCATTTTAATTAAAGACTTATAATCTTGAATATCATTCCAATGTGCAACAGCCTCCAGATCTTCGCGAGTTACACCACCCTCAGTTTTGCCATAAATAGAAATAGAATGTTTGTTCATAAATTCCGACGCTGAAAAATGGGCGGAGTCATGCGTCAACATGTGATTACTGATAAAATGGTCATACAGTGAAAGCAAAATTTCGGTACTAATATTATACTTGGGGATAGTTTTCAAGACAATCAATACAAATAATTAAACCCGAAAAGCCCTTGCTTTCCGTTCGATTCCGGAAGGTGAAACTTTATACTTTGCAGCTACTCCTCGCCAGGAAGAAACTGCTTTTAGGACTTCAGCTTTTATTTCTTCAGCACGATTATCGGATAGTAAATAATAAGGAGCAGTACGCATAACTAAATCAATATCCAATGAATTATCTACCTCATCAATATTGAGTTTTAATCCTGTTCCCGTTTCGTTTGCATTCATATCGTACGCCGGTGATAAAGTCCAACCATCTTCCATATACACAAACCCATGATTTCGTAAATGGTCATCTGTATTAGAAACACAAACAGAAAAAAGCACTCTCCGAAAAAGCTCTTCTAAATTTGCAGTTGAATCTGCACATTCAGATTTTATGAACGAAACTAAATGCAAATAACTTACACCATTATCTGCATCGGCACCATCGGTCTGTTGCAAAAGCGTCATGGCCGAGGCAAAGTGAATTCGCTTATTATCCTCAGTTCTATCAAAGCGTTGGGACAAGAAAGTATGATACGGCGAGGCAAGTTTCTTTATGAAGGCATTTGGAACAGCAATTTTAGCTTGAATGGCTAGTTCATGAACAATCATTTCCCACAAGCCTACATCTGTATCATCATTTTTGCTTGGGAATTTTGCGATCCACTGTTTTCCATTTGTATCAACAACATCTGCTTTAGGACGAGCTCCCCCCAATGATGATCCGGGAGCAATAAGCTGATTAATCCATTTCAATGAAGCCTCATCTAGTGCGTCAGCATTTTTTTCGTATTGTTCAACTGCATATTCAAGATCCCTTAATGAAGTCCAAGGTGGAGCTGCCAACCTTTGGTCGTTACTCAGAAATTCACCGTCTGCACTTTCTTTAAACCTCAGTCCACCCATACGATGACTGTCATGCACACCCAGTAAAAAATCAATTCCAACTAAAGTCAGAGCTTCTGTTTTCTCTATTTTAGATAAAAGTATTTCCCTACGTTTCATCAATAATTGCCCCCATCTGTCAGGCGATGAATCTTTGAAAATACCAAAATTTTCATTTGAAAGCGCATAATGTAATCCTGAGAAAAGAGGCAACTCCGGATCTATAGAGATGCCCGTTTTTATCCATTCATTTTCATATTCAAAAGAATACACAGCTTTGCCCCGAAGTGAAGTAAAATATAATTTTCCTATCAATTGAGGTGAATTGAGCAAATACCAATCGGCATACACAAGTATTTCTTTTTCCTTATTCTGTTTCATGTTTAGATTTTTAGAGCCAAGAATCAAGAATCAAGAGTCAAGAGCCAAGATGTTAGGCAAAAGAACCAAGAACATTTATCGATGCTCGTTTCATAATGCATTAGTCAAATTTAGGTTTTTCAGAATTCCCTTTATCAATTACATGATCAATAGCTGATACTGTCTTTTTGGTTTTCGGAGCTCTTTTTTTTACTATCAGTCCGGCATCCTGAATTTGCCTGCCTAGCGGATCCTTATCAGCTATCAACAATACATCATCTTCGAGGCGTAAAACAGATAATACTTGCAAATAGATCCCAAGCGAAACCGATGGAGAGCCATCTTCTACACTTCCTAAGGTCGATGTTGCAATGCCGGCTCGTTCGGCCATAGAACGAATGGATAGCTTCCGACGCAAACGGGCTAATTTTATATTCTCGCCTAATGTGGCAAGGATATTCTTCTGTTTTTGATTGTAGCTTGTTCCTTTTGACTTCATAACAATTGATATTTCAATACAAATGTATGTATAATAATCGATATATCATATATTGTAAATAAAATAATAGAATAGATAAAAACAAAAAATAGTAGATACCCAATAAAAAATCAAACAGAAGGTGACCAATTCTATTACCCAAAGAATACGAAGTCTCGGGCACTTCGTGTAAAGCATTTGTAAAAACAACAACCCACCACATCCCATACAAGGGCAGGAGACCCGAAACATTTGTAGGGTTTTTACGGGAAAGTTGAAGATTGAGATTGTAATGCGTTGCTTGTTTATGTATTTTAATTGATTATAACAAAAGAAAGAATGCCTGGGATTACCAAACATTCTCTCTGACCTAAAAAAACGAATAGAGTGATAGTGAACTATTTTAAGCAACCAATATCTTAAGTATTCTGATTTTTAAATGGATCATTCTTTAAGTATTCTGGAGCTAATAAGCCTGTTTCGCCCGGTCCAATAGGTGGATTCGATTCAAGTGCTAATGAAATTTCGTTATCCAATTCTATTATCTCAATAGCGGGTGCTGTATATTCTTTTTTTTCGTTCATGGCAGTGGTTATTTAACTATTACTTTCTGAGTGTTATTTGACATTCCATTATTTACAGTTACAAAATACACTCCTGACTTCAATGAGTTTCTAATCATAGTTTTACTTGATGTAATACGATTGGCAAGCAACTTTTGACCTAATGCATTATAAACGGAATATATTGCATTCTCAGGAGCCAAAATTACTATTTCGTTTTGTGCATTTACAAATACCGAAACAGCTTCGTTTGCTGGAGTTGCAACACCTGTGTTAACACTTGGTGCTTTAAACAAAATACTGAAACGACTTTCGTTGTTGACAGTTGGAGCAGTTGTACTGAAACTATACTCGGTTTCGGGTAGCAACTCGGTTTGTGTAACGGCTACTTTATCAAGCAGATATACTTTCGTGCCTTCGGCAAAATTGCTTAGTTGGGTGGCTTTCAGTTTTAAGGTAGCAGCTGCATTTAAGCTGAAACCCAACGGCAATTCCATAT